>NZ_NBCN01000047.1:0-23460 GCF_002099185.1 Streptomyces sp. CB03238
CGAAAGGAGCGGGAATTTCCGCTGCGCTCCAATTCCCTACCGCGCTACGCGCGGTGGATGGCTACGGCCGAAGGGGGCAGGTGCATCACTTCGGCCGACTGTGTAGAACTGACGAAACCTCATGCTCCCCTGGTCAGAAGCCTGCCACCCGCCCCCGAGCAGTCAGCAGGGTCAGTGACCCCAGTACCCCACTGACCGGCGACCAGCACCCACAGCATACCCACGGAAAGCCATCCCGCACACCCCCAACAAACGCTCACCTGCGCATTCCTGACGGGTCACCACCCGAACCCATGACCGGATCCCAAAACCATCCACACGACTACCCCAACCCTGCTACCGTCTGAAGACGACCACCCGGCATGCTCCCATGCATCACAACTCGGCACTGTGTAGAGCGACCGGAACAAGAGGACCCCCGGGGCAGGGGGTCGGGAAAGGGGAACCAGGAGCGCACCGCGTGAACTCCGACCGCATCGCACATCAATACCCGAAGCTGTGTAGAGCGACCGGAACAAGCGGCTCCCAAGAATGGGGAAATGGCCCCGCTTTAACCGCCACTTTCGCGGTTGCTTTTCTCGAATGGCGGAGAGAATATAGGTGTAAAAGAGCACTTCGGGCCCGGTCGTGAGCGCGCGACCGGGCCCGCGCGGTATTCCCTCCGGGTCCGCCAGTGACGGCGCGGAGGGGCAGCAGCGCTGCGTCTGTGGCCGCACGGGGGGGTGCTGCCCCCGTGCGGCTCGCGGTGGTGGCTCTCGGCTGTGGCTGCGGGGCGCGGCGTACCCGCCCGCTGCGGGGGTGTGGCTGGGAGACTGTCGCTCAAACCCGAAGTAGCCACCGTGGGGTGGCGAAGCGAACGGAGGAAGCGTGGCCAAGGTCCATGTGGTGCTGAACCGCAAGGGTGGCGTGGGCAAGAGCTTGATCTCGCTCAACATGGGGGCGGTGTGCGCCGATGTGCGGGGCGCCCGGCCGGACGGCAGGCCGTATGTGGCGGTCGCGTCCGCCGACCCTCAGGGAACGTCGTTGTGGCGGGCGGCGCGACTGACGGAGCTGCCGTTCGACGTCCTGGACATCTCCGAGGACGTGGAGAACATCGGGCACCTGAAGTCGCTGCCGTACGCGCACATCTTCGTGGACACGCCGGGTTGGGCGGAGATCAACCCGAAGACTGGGCGTGACCCGCTGGGTGATGACCTGTACGGGAAGATCTTGCGGGCGCTGCTGGAGCAGGCGGACGACGTGATCGTGCCGATGCTGACCGAGCAGGACTGCTACGAGCCGACGTGGCAAACGATCGAATGGGTGGTCAAGCCGCGCGGCATCCCGTTCCAGGTGGTCCTCAACAACTGGCCGCCGGCCGAGGGGCAGGCGTACGTGGACGGCACCCGGGCGTGGTGTGCGGAGCGGGGCTACCCGGTCGCACAGACGGTGATCCGCCGCTACCGCGTCCACACCCACGCGAAGCGGGTGGTCACTCAGTACAACAACAACCGCGTCGAGCTTCAGGCCCGGGAGGACTTCTACCGTTTCGCGCTCGAACACGGTTTGCGCGGCGCGGATGAACGTGTCGTTGAGATCGGTGAGCAGGCCCAGGCTGTGGAGGTTGAGGCGTGATGGCCGGCGGTCGTACGAGCATCGCCGAACAGCTCGCAGCGACGAAGGTCGGCACCGAAGTCGAGCCGCCCAAGCAAACCGTCCAGCCCCGTCCGTCTTCCAGTTCCTCGCCGTCTTCCCAGGTCAACGGTTCTCGTCAGAGTGAAGAAAAGACGGGCCGTCTTCCAAGCCCGTCTCCGGTCGCGGAGGTGACGTTCTTCGTTCCGCCCACTTCCACCGATCCCGCCGAGCGACTGGCGTACTGCCAGGGCGCGATCCTGGACGCCGAGCGGCAGACGGAGCAGGCCACCGAACGGATTGCCCAGCAGTACCTGTTGTGGGTCGGTGAGCCGTACCGGATCGTCCGCGACGAGGATCTGTACCGGCTGGCCGGCTACGCCACGTTCGATGCCTGGGGCAGGGCGCTCTACGGCCGCAGCGGCGACTACATGAACAAGGTGATCCGCGTCGGCCCCGTGGTCCGCGCCCTGGCGCCGATCACACGCCGACAGCTCAAAGAGGACCCGCTCCGGCCTCTGGTGTCGGTGCAACGCCAGTACGGCGACGAAGCCGTACGCGAGTGTTGGAAAGCGGCCGAATCGGCAGGCGACCTGACTAAGCGCGGCCTACTCGCCGCTGCCATAACACTCGGCTACAGGGTCGAGTTGGGGCCCGCGGCCGAGGCCGCCGCGCAACCGCCGCGCCTGGAGCCGGTCAAGCTCAGCGTGAACAGGTTGAAGCGGTTGGGTGCCACCGACCCTGTCCGGGCGCTTGCCCTGTGCCAGCAGATGCGTGAGGAGCTGGCCGCGCTGGAACGTGACCTCACACGGGAGCAGCAGGACCGCACCGAGTAGGACGCACGGGGCCGGACCGACCGCGTACAGAGTCCCGGAGTCTGTGAGTTACAGGCTCCGGGACTCTGCGTGTTGGGCCGCGTTACGTGCCGGGGGCCGAGGGTGTGCCGGGGTCGGCCGGCCCCAGTCCGAGCGGGCGCCGCCGCCCAGGCCCTGGCCGTGCGGGTGGGGGCGGTGGCTCGGGGATCCAGTCGCCATCGGCGGCGCGCTCTGCCACGGTTCGGGCGCGCGGGTCACGCGGGGGTGGCTCGGGGGAGTCGGGGCCAGGTCCCAGCACCCGGCGGTGTGCAGCACTCACCCCCGCAGTCTCCCCCGCCCAACGAGGCGGCGCGGCGCGGGGCGCGGAGCGGCCCGGTGGTACTGCCCCCAGAGCGCATCTGGGCACCGGGCCTGACCCGCACACTCCATACCGGCACGAGCTGCACACGACCCTGCCCGGCGGAACGTCTCCCTACAGGTCGAATTCCACGTAGTCGATATCCGTGAATTCGACTTGCAAGCCCTGTGCGCGTCGGCCGCCGTCTTTGAAATAGATCTCTTGGAGTCCCTCCGCCGCGATATTCCGCAATTGCTGTTCGGTCGCACCGGCTTTCTGGGCGTCAAATAGCCGTCGCGCGAACTCCGGTGGCAAAGCCTGAGTCAACAGGCGCATCCGGGCGTCGTCGGTCGTGCCGGGTGCGGCGGTGTAACCGAACCGGGCGCGGGTTTCGATGATGATGCCGCCGGTGGTGGCAGCCTGGTTCTTCGCTCGCTCGCGTACGCGCGGCTGCCACCGCTGCCGCACAGCGTCGGCCAGGCGCTCGGCGAGCTCCGGGCGCGGCCGGACGATCTGGCCCCGGACGTAGCGCTCCACGGTGCGCTGACTCACGCCGAGGAGCTGGGCGACCGCGCGGGTGCCCTTCTCGTGCCGGACCAGGTAACGCATTTGGGCGGGCGCGGACTTCGGGATGGGGCGGGTAAACGCGCGCTCCACTGCCCGGTTCAGGCTGTCGCCGAGGATGCCCACGAGTCTTCTCCTGTACGTGTGTTGGGCGGGCGGGTGTGGTGGCCTGCTGAACTCGAGCAGACCGGACTGCACCGAACGGCTGTGCGGCGATCTACGGGCCGATCCCGCCCCCGCGCGACGCGGGAGACGCGGGAGCGGCCCGCAGGCGCTCACAGCGGCATCCTGGCCCCTAGAACGGTGCACCTACCTCTGTGGGCTCGGCCGCCTGTGCAGCCTCAACGGCCGCAGCCCGCGCGGCTTCCCACTCCTCGTCAGCAGCGTGCTTGGCCTTCTCGGACTCGAACTTGCAGTGGCGGCACAGACCTGCCGTGACCACCGCCCGCCCGCACGGCTTGCCGTCCCACCCCGGGCAGTCGCCGATATCGGCGCTGGGCGTATCGAGATCGGCGCACGGGATGCACCGCGCCCCGGGGGCCACGACCTTCCGGCCGCAGCCGTCCACGCACAGCGGCTTTACGCCGCCGTTCAGGCACTTGCCGCACAGGTCGGATCCGGAGACGGCGAGCTGATCGCACAGCCCGTCATCTCCCTGACAGGGGCGCAGCTTGCCGTGCCCGGCAACCTCAGCAGCGAGTCGGGCCTGGGTTTCGGCGTACGAGTCCGGCAGCGCCACCGAGGGCGCGTCGTCGGCCGCGTTGTGCTGGGGGCGGCCGGTCTGCGCGGGGATGAGCGGCACGTCTCCGGCCGGCCCGGTGGCCAGCAGGTCCTTGAGCCGCCGCCCGACCACCGCGGCGACCGTGTGGGTCATCGGCTGCGGCAACGGCCGGGAGACCAGCGCGTGACGGATCTCCTGAGGGGTGAACCCGGACTCCAGCATGCCCGTGGCGAACCGGCCCTGATCCCGCAGCGACTCGGCGTGGTTGATGCTCCACTCCGGGAACTCCGCCCCGATCGCCCGCAACACCAGCACCCCCGGAGACGGATCGACGGGCACCGGTCCCGGCCGGGCACCCTCCCCCCCGTTGCTGCCGCTGTTGTCCGGCGCGGCGCCAGCCGCCGCCGGTTCCACCACGGAGCCCGCAGCCGGGGTGACGTCCTGGTCCTGGTGCTCGCCCTCCCCGCCGTCCGTCCGTCCCTCCGTTTCGTGCGCGCACCCTTCATCTACCTGCACGGACGGACGGACGGAAAGGGGGTGCTGCCCTGAGCGGAAAGACTGAGCGGAAAGACTGAGCGGGGGTTCGCGATCTTGCAGGTCAGCCCCCGGATGCGGGTCAGAATTCTGACCCAACGGGTCAGAATTCTGACCCAACGGGTCAGAATTCTGACCCGCTCCCCCCGGGTCAGAATTCTGACCCGCCTTCTCCTGTGACCGCTTTGCCCGCTTCTGGGCTGCCAGTTCCAGCTCTCGCGCTCGCGCCTTGCGGGCCGACTCCGCCGCCGCGTCGCGGATGTCGTCAAGGGCTTCGAACACGTTTCGGGGACCCGTGTAGGGCTTGCGCGGCGTGAGGTTGATGCGGATCCGCAGACCCCTGCCGGCGGCCAGCGCTCGGGATGACGTGGTGAGCGGGAGGCCCTCCGGGGTGGTCACCAGGCCGATCCGGGTCAGCTCTCTCAGGAGGTTGCGAATGCGCGACACGCTGGACGGCTTCCGCGTCTCCCCCGGGCCGGGCATCAGGTGGCACAGTTCCCACAAAGTGAGCTTGCGCACCGGTCCGCGCTTGTCGATCACCAGCGCGCGCAAGATCAGGTAGAGGCGGATCGCCGCATCGCTCAGCTCCGGGGATACGGACACCCAGTCGCGTACTTGGGATGCGTACCACCCGTCATCATCGACAGGCGGGTGCAGCTCAACGGGCTGCTGCTCTTCGAGGGTCGTCGGGTGCTGCTTGCCGGACAATCCGGCCATCCTTTCCGGTCCCCGCGCGATGATCCGCGTGTTGGGTGCACCCGTGGGTACACTCACCGGAGACCTAGCGGTCACCCGCCGTCCCGGGAGGTCAGAGCCCCGGGGATTTACCAACGGCGGGTTTTACGTTTGGTGCAGGTGACCTTACGCCCCGTGAGTGGGGCGGTTGGTCACCCGGGTGGTCTGCGTGCCGCTGACCGTTGCCACCGACCGTGGCGGCGCGGCGACCCGGCCAGGGATCAGCTCGGCTGCTGGGTGGACTTGATGAGGCTGGCTGCTGCGGCACGCGCAGAGACGAAGGGCCCCTGCTCGCGGCCACTCATGGGCACCGCGTACCAGTCATGGAGAACCCCGGGCGAGGTCGTATAGGTCTCCCCAACGATTTCGCCGTTGTGTGCCACCAGATTGGGACCGGTCCGCTCGTCGCCAATGGATGCGTAGTGCAGACCGTCACGCGATCGGAGTTGCGCGGCGACTTCCTGCCGGTGCAGGTCCCTTGTCGCTGCCTCGTACGCGGTTTCTGCTGCGGTCACAGCTTCCTGTGACCCGTCGGTTCGGTCAGCCATGGTCATGCCTCCTAGGCCGGTGGTAGCAGGGGCAGATCGTCGTACGTGAACTTCAGCCGGTCGGCCGGGGCAACGGCGCGCAAGACCTCGACGGGCCGGCCGTTGGCGTCCTTGGTGATGCGTTCGAGCGTGATGACGGAGACGCGTCCCCCGACGCGAAGCTGGGCTGCCTCCTCGGCGGTGGGCATTCGCACGGCCACGGTCTCGCTCGCGGTGGCGCGGCGGTATCCCGCTGCGGCGAGCTGGCGGTAGATACCGCCCTCGATCTTCTCCGCCGTGTCGATGCCAGCAGCCTCAGCAATGTCTCGGGGGTACCAGGCGTGCTGGAGCTGGACGGTGTCGTCAGGGCGGATCATCGCGTGCCGAAGCCGGTAGATCAGGCTGTCTCCAGGTGCGAGTTCGAGCAGCACCGCCAGGTCGTCGGGCGCCTCGACGGGCTCCACGAGGACCAACTGCATGTAGCCGTCCAGACCTGCCTCGGCTGTGGCGGTTTCCCACGGCCCGCGCGTCCCTCCGGGAGCGAGTGCGCGGCGGTAGCGGCTGAGCGGCAGCGTCACGGGCGCCCGGTGTCGTACGCGGGTGCCGCCCTTCTTGGCGGTGAACACCAGGCCCTCGTCGACGAGTTCGCGGATGGCGTTGGTAATGGTCGCCTTTGACACGCCGTGTGTCGCCATCAGCTCGGCGTTGGTCGGGAGCTTGCTGCCTGGGGGCAGCTCTCCGGTGTTGATGCGATGGCGCAGGTCGGCAGCGATGCCTCCGGAGCTGGTCATGGTCCGGCACCTCCTCTCTGTCGTGGCGTGGTACCCCCACGGCGCCACCTTATCGCCTAGTCGTTATTGACACTACGCCGCTGGGCGTGCATTCTCAATAACGCCTAGGCATTAACCGGGCGAGCCGGTTGAGGCAGCGGGCGTTACCCCGACCTGCACAAACGACCTGATGGGAGACGAACCATGGCCAGCAACCCGACCTTCGGTGACCGGATGTTCATGGAGGCCGAAGGGATCTACGCCGCGATCGAGCGAGGCGAGGTCCAGGACGCCACCGCGGCGCTGCTGGACGCGCAGTACCGCGCGTCGTCGGCCGACGACGAGAGCTGATCTGCGGCTGAGCTGTCGCGGTGCTCGGTCCGCCCGCCCCCATTGGAGCTGGGGGCGGGCGGGTCGGGGAGCCGTACAGAGCGGCCCCCGGACGGCTCACGGCGGTGGTGAGAGACCGCTCGTGAGCCCGAGACCAACCCACCTGATCACGACAGGAGGGCGGTCCTGTGAGGGATCGTATCGGCGCGCTGCGGCGCGCGATCACGCAGTACGAGCCGCGCCCGTGCGACGGCTGCGGCGGCCAGCGCGGCCATGTGGAGACGTCGTGGGGCGCGGACGGCACCCGCCACGACACCTGGCGCCCGTGCGGCACCTGCCAGGGGACGGGGGTGCGGTGATGGACGCCGGCCAGAACGCCGCCGCCGAGTTGGAAGCCGCGCGGCAGGCCGCCGCACAGGCCAACCGTGACGCGGCCGAAGCAGCCGCCCGCACCCGCGACGCCCAGGCCGCAGCCGCTGCGAATGCGTCGGCCGCCGCCGCTCACCTCGCCAACCGCTGAACCGCTCCAGGGCGCTGCCGCAGAAGCGCACCCCCGCTCGGGGGCAGGCCACTGCGGCGCCGCCCCGGACCCCAACCCCGCCGGGTCTTCGGACCCGGCTCCCCCACCCGGAACCGCCCCGAGGCGGCGCCGGATGAGGGAGCCGGACACGGCCCCCAGCACCACCTTCGCCCGGACAGCAGCGCATCCACGGATGGCCGCCTGAAAGGCAGCGACAGTCCCTTTCCAACTCCACAGCGAGACGAAGTTCAGGCAACTGCGACAAGCCGTAGGCCCTGCCGCGCGTCCAGCACGCACCTTTTCCCATGCCGCCCTCACGGGCGGACAAGTGATCCATACGCGCAGGTGAGACAAGGGCAAAGATCGCGGGCCCCGTTGGCAGTCGACCGGTTCGAGTCCGGTCCGGGGCGCTGCGGCCCACGTGCCGCTGGGGAATCGGGCATCCCCGCCCGACCCCACAACCACATCTGCGAGGAGATCACCATGCCGCTCGGCGACAGCTTCCAGATCACCGCGACGGAGCTGGAGGACATCTTCTCTCGCCTCCGGCCGTACTTCCCGGAGAACCTCACGAAGATCGAGCCGCGCCCCGGTGGCTACGGACTGCGCTTCACCTTCACCCCGTTCACGGGGCGGGAGGAGGAGCCGCATCAGCCCTTCACCCACAATGACCCGCAACTCGGGTACATCAGTGAGTCGGAGAACGAGGCCGAACACCTGCTGCGGGAGAAGGCCCGTGTGGTCCTGGCGGACCTGTACAGGGCGGCGCGGCAGGAGTGGCAGGAGGCCGCGTACATCGCGGACCTGAAGGCCGTGATCAGGGACGCCCCCGCCCGGTGGAAGACCTACCAGCACGAGCTCAAGGCCCTGGGGTCGGCGTACGACTACCTCCGCACTCCGGAGGCCGCCCGGGAGTGGCCGTCTGCCGTCTCCCGCCTCATCGATGCGCAGGACCGCACCAAGGCCGCCGCGGTCGCGTTCGACCAGCGCGCCCGGGAGATCGCACAGGTCCACGACACGCACATCTACGCCGAATTGGGCCAGGACGCCGCGCTGAAGGCGGCCGGCTACCCGGAGGCCAAGGACTGGCCCATCGCTGATGCCCGCGACTACGACCGGGACCACTTCAACGCGTGGGACAGCGTCCTGCCCCTGGCGGAACAGGCCCGGCGCCTCATCGAGCAGCAGGAAGCGCACGTGGCCAAGGTCGCTCGCCTGTCGGGCACGGCCACCGACTGATCCGGCCCCGCCCCGCTCACACAGAAGGGAATGACCGTGCGTTTCGTCTACCTGCTCGGCATGTTCGGCCCGGCCATCGTCATCATCGCCGTCCTGTTCGCCCGCTGACACCGCCGACCGCTCTACACAAGGAAGGAGAACGAACGTCGTGAGGAAGATGTTCGATGGAGGCCGGTCCCCGCGTGGGACGGTGCTGGCTGTGCTGGGAGTCGTCACGCTGGGCGTGGCGATCCTGTCGGTGGCCGTGAGTTTTCAGATCCTCGAACCGAGGTTCGGGGCGTGGGCGGTGCCGACCGTCGCCGCGCTGGACGCCCTCTGGCTGGTGTTCCAGGCGACGGAGATCCTGGCCGGCAACAACCGCGCCCGCGCCCGGCGCGTGCAGAACGCGGGGCTGGCGCTGACGTTCGTGAACGCGGCGATTCCCACAGCTGACCTGATCCTGACTCGGATCGATGGGTTCGACCTGGCGGTGGTCATCACCCCGATCGCCATCGTCGCGACCAAGGTCGCGTGGTGGATCGCCCTTCCGTCGCTCGGGCGCAAGACGTCGGCCGACACCCGGCGGTCTCTCGACGACGAGCGCCAGGAGGTGGCCGACCAGCTTGAGCGGATGGAGGCCGAGGCCGCGCACCGCATCGAGCTGCTGGCGGTGGCTACCGAGCTTGAGAAGCGGGTGGCCGAGGCGGAGACGGCGTACCGCAAGAGCGTGCTCAAGGTGCAGCAGACCATGACCGAGGAGCTGCACCGGCAGGCCGAGGCCACCGCGAAAACGGTCGCGGACAAGACGCTGCCCGCATCGGTGGCGGCCATCCGCCTGCCGGAGTTGGGGAAGTGGACGCCCACCGCGCCCGCCCTGCCCGGCACGGCGGGCGGCACGGTCGCCATCGGCCGTCACACCACCGGCACGCAGGTCAACGTGCTGCCCGACGCGACCGGCACGCCCGCCGGGACGGAGCCCGGCACACCGGCACACCCGGCGGCACAGGCCGTCACGCTCGCGGACCTGGCGGCCGTGGCCGGGGTGCCCGTCCCGCAGCCGGGCGAGCCTCTGACCGATCAGCAGATGGACGTTGTCCTCCGGCACCTCCGCTACGCCGATGACCCGCCGCTGTCCTACCGCCAGGCCCGCGACGCCTACCGCCGCGCCGGTTTCGTCGGCAGCGAGGAGCGGGTGCGCCACGCGTGGGTGGCGCTGCGGTCGAAGGAGGGCACCGGCGAGACGCCCGAGGAAGAGAACGAGGAGGAGCCCGAGGACGCGGGCGCCTGAGTGGTCCGGCACCACCGATGCAGCCCAGCCGACCTGGCGGTCGTCTGGGCTGCTTCGCGACTGCCGGAATCACCACAGCAGTCGGGGCGGTGCAGACCCGGTGAGTGACCTGGCGAGCGAGCGCGGTTCGCGCACCCGCAGACCCATGGGAGCAGACCCGGTGAGCACGGCCTGAGTACAACAGCGGGTGCCGATTGTCAGAGGCGCTCACTACGGTTAAAAATCCACAACTCGTCAATTGCGCGCGGGATATGCTCGCCTGCTCACATCGAAAGAAGGAGGGGGTGTGGGAAAGCAGAAGAAACGGCGCCAGGAACAGGAACAGGACGCCTGGGCACAGGGCGCAGCCGCTATCGGCGGACTCGTGATCATCACCGGGGCCCTTGCTGCCGTCAAAGAGAAGACGGGCCTGTCCTGGACGGCCACCGTAATGCTCGTCGCCGGAGTGCTGGTCTTGCTCGGCTACCTGGCCTGGAAGATCCGCACGGGCGTCAAGCGCCTCATGGCAGGAGACGTACAGCCCGCAGCGGCCCTGAGGCAGGAAGCCGCCCCGGCCTCACTGGACGCGCCGGAGCCGGACGCAGAAGCCGTTCCCGCGCACCCGGAGCTGACGGCCGCGCTGGTCAAGGCCCGCGCCATCGGCAAGGACGAGACAGTACGGGCCGACGATGTCACGATCACCCCGGTGCAGAACGGGAGGCTGTACGACTTCCTTGTACCGGAGGGCCGCACCTACGCGGACGTCGAGAAGAAGTTGGGGAATGTGGCCGGCACGTTCGGTGTCACCCGGCTGCACACGAAGATCGAACGCAGCCGGGACAATGAACGCCGGGTGAAACTCCTGCTGCTCAACGAGCCGCCGTTCACTCGCCCGTTCCCTCCGCCGACCTGGCAGGAAATCGAGGCGTTCAACGGCGTTCCCCTCGGGCACGACGTCACCGGACAGCTTGTGGGGGTCTCGTTCGAAAGGGCATCGCTGCTCATCGGCGGCATGACCCAGATGGGCAAGACCACTTTGGTCAACGGGCTCATCACGTGCCTTCTGATCGCGTACGGGGAGTTTGACCTGTACTTGCTTGATGGGAAATTCTGCGGACTGACGAAGTTCGAGAAAATCGCCATCCGGTATGAGGCGTCTGACAATCCGGCCGTGCTCGAAAGCATGCTGGATGAGCTGAACGACCGGGCGGACAGCCGGTATGTGGAGTTGCAGGAGGCCGAAAGGAAGCGGCAGCCGCAGCCAACGTTCAGGCCGGTGTTCTTCATCGTCGATGAGGCCGCCGACTTCTACACCCACAACGGCACCAACGAGTCAAAGGAACTGGTGGCGCGAGTAGCGGACAAGTCGCGCGCTCTGGTGTCCAAGTCGCTGGAGTCCGGAATTACAACCGTGATGCTGACGCAGCGTCCGTCTCAGAATGCCATCCCGGTTATGGTCCGGGATCAGTTCCAATACCGGATGTGCCTCTATGTGGCATCGGAAGGAACCGCGAAAGTCGCGCTCGGCGACACCTATTTCGACACGGTGGCCCCGATCAACCCGGCACTTCTCGACCCGAACATCAAGGGTCAGGCCGTGCTGTTCGCGCAAGGCGTCTCCACTCTCATCCGGGGATTCCGCTTCGCTGATTCCTTCATCTGGGACGTAGTCGATAAGGTCTACGACCGCCAGCAGAAGGCAATTGAGCAAGCGCCAGTATCTCCGCTCAAAAAGGCAATCGACTTGATGCGGAGTCAGGGCGTAGAGTTCATGCCCACGTCCGAGCTGGCCCCGGCTGTCGGGATTACCGAAACCAGGCCCGTGCCGCGAGGAAAGGAATTGTCGAAGTTGCTCAGCGTCACCCCGGGCAAGGACGACAAGGGTGTGCGGGGCTACTGGCTGAGCGACCTCATCGCAGCCGCCAAGTCCAGCCCCTGACCGTCCGCACGCGTCCGCCGGACCATCCGCCAGGCATCCGCCAGAGCACCGCCAGGCATCCGCCGTAGCGGCCCGTCCAACCGCCGTCCGCCAGCCGTTACGGCGGATGCCCGGCGGATGCGTGGCGGATCTCTGGCGGATGCGCACGGCGGACCTGACCAGTGCAAACACCTGAAACAGCCAGGAAGGGGGGAGGAAGCCCGTTGCGTGCCTCTACAGTCGCCACGCTCGGCGTGGGAGCCACCGCGGCCGTGGTCGTGGCCGCTCTCGTGCAAGGCGCCGGCAACGACCCGGTGGTGGGGGCGGCGCTCAGCCTGAGCGTGCCCGCCGAATACCGGGCGCTGATCGAAGAGGCGGGAAACACCTGCCCGCAAGTCAGCCCCAATTTGCTCGCCGCGCTCCTCACACAGGAAAGCGGGTTCAACCCGAAAGCGAGATCCCCGGTCGGTGCGCAGGGAATCGCCCAGTTCATGCCGTCCACGTGGGAGAGCCACGGAATCGACGGCAACGGCGACGGCAAGCGCGACGTGTGGGACCCCGAGGACGCCATCCCGTCGTCAGCGAAATACCTGTGCACCATCGCCGATGACGTGAAAGACGTGCCCGGCAACAAACAGAACAACATGCTGGCCGCCTACAACGCGGGCAGTGGCGCTGTCCGCCAATACGGAGGCGTCCCGCCCTACAAGGAAACGCAAAACTACGTTAGGGCAATAAGCGCACTCGCCGACCAGCCGTCTGGGGGCGGGACGACCGCGACCACGACGCAGGCCGCTACCGCAATCAACGCGGCGAAAGCGATGATTGGCAAGCCCTACTCGTGGGGTGGCGGAAACGCCAGCGGCCCCAGCACGGGAATCTGCTGCTCGCCCAACGGGAGTTCCGGGGCGTCAATCGAAGGATTCGACTGCTCCGGCCTCACGCTCTACGCCTACGCGAAAGCCGGTATTTCCCTGCCCCGCACGGCAGAGCAGCAATATGCTGCATCCGAACCGGTCAAGCCCGGACAACAGCGCCCCGGGGATTTGGTGTTCTACGGCACCAGCGCCGAGAGCATTCACCACGTCGGCATCTACGTTGGAAACGGATGGATTCTCGACGCGCCCCGTCCCGGCACTCAGGTCCGTTACTCACCGATGGACACGATGCGCGACCTTTACGGCGTCGCCCGTCCCAAGCCCAGCAACAGCAAGGAGATCTGACCCATGCCCAAGCTCATCAACCTCGCCGCACCGCAGGACCTGTCCACCGGTTTCGCCGACTTCTTCAAAACCATCGGTCTCACCGGTGGCGGACTGGTCACCAAGGGGGTCGCCGCCGTGATCGCCGTGATCGCCGTTCGTATGCTGCTCCAGCTCTCCAGCGACCCGAAAACGGCGCTGCGCAAGGGGTCGATGGCGGTTGGAACGCTTTTCGTCGCGCTGATCCTGGCGCTGTACGGCGACACCCTTTTCGGAACCGTGAATGCGCCGACCCCCGCCGCCCCGAAGGGTTGATGACCCATGCCGGACAAGAAAGAGGACCCGTGTGATCTGCTCGGGGACACCCCCGCGCGGCGCTACTGCGACAGCGACGGAAGCGGCCCGCCCGATGAGGGCGGCCACCCCGCCGATGGCGTAGAGGGCAGCGTCACCGAAGGCGCGGTCACAAGCGTCACGGACCTCGCCAACTACCTGATCAAGAAGATCACCGGGCTCATCGCACCGGAAAAGGGCTGGGCACCGCAAGAAGCGGACAGCGCCCTCTACGCGCCGTTCATGTGGCTCGGGCAGCATTTGGCGGTCGCGATTTTCACGTGCGTGGTCGTCGTGTGCGCCCTGACGGCCTGGCAGGGCGTGCCCCGGCTGCGGCAGTTGGGCGCTTCGACCGGGTGGACGCTCGTGGCGGTGGCCGGTATGGCATCGGTGCCGGGTGCGGTGACGCTGCTGAACAAGGCGGTATCGGCGGCGTTCCGGGCAGCGTTCAGCAGTGACGAGTCGACTCTGTTCACCACCATCAGCGAGGACATGAAGGATGGGGCGGATGCCGGGAATCCGTTGGCCATCCTGATCATCATTGCCGCGCTCGTGGTCGCCCTCGCGTTCGCGGCGTTGGTGTTCATGACCCGCCAGCTCGGCATCGTGGCGTTTGTGTTCCTCGCGCCGCTGGTGCTGGCGTCGCTGGCACGCGGGGGCGACATGACCGCCGTCAAGTTGTGGGCGCAGCGCCTGTTGGGGCTGATGTTCGCCCCGTTCGCGCTGCTGCTGATCTCCCCGCTCGTGAAGGGGTTCGGGGGCTCGCTGGTGATGGACGCGGTGCTGCTGATCGGCGCGGACGTCATCATGCTGCGGATGGTCTTTCACGGGGTCCCGTACTTCGGGCCCAAGGTGGCCGGGGCCGCGCGGACGCTGGTGGAGCGCCGCACGGACAACCGGCTGGCGCATGCGGTCGTGCGTGCTGGTGCGCCGACCGTGTACGAGCGGGAGAACTCCCCGCGCACCCCGCGCACGGTGGACACCCCCGGCCGCGCCGCGCGGCAGGACCGTGGGGTGCTGCTCGCCGCGTACGGCGTCCAGCAGTCGGAGCGGCCGGGACGGCTCACGACCGCGTCCGCCGTCGCGAAGGCGGGGCGGGAGGAGACCGACCGCGCGGACCGGACCGCACAGGTTGCCCAGGCGCGGCGGCAGGCGCGGGCCGCTGCCACGCCCCAGGCACCGAACCCCCGGGCGCAGTCGCCGGCCGCCCCCGCCGCGTCGGCCAACCCGCGTGCCGGGCAGACGTCGAACCCGCCGGGTCCGGCACCCAACCGGTCCGGCACCGGCAACCCGTAACAGGCCGTTCCTGGCCCCGGCGCTCCCCCTCCCCATGGCGGAGGGGAGGCCGGGGCCACGGCTTTCCCGGCCACAGACTTGGAGGCTTCCCCGTGTATTCCCTGACCCCCGGCTACCGCGTCCCCGCGCTTCAGCGCGGACTCAGCCCCGTAGAGACGACGCTCACGAAGATCAACGCCGGTATCGGGGGCGCCATCCTCGCGTCAGCGATGATCACCCCGCCCCCGGTCTGGACGTTCGGCGCGGTCGGCGCGGCTGCGGCGCTGCTCAACGTCGCGCCGGGACACCGCTCCATCGCCCGGTGGGCAGCAGTCGGCTACCGGCGGTTGCGCGAGCGCACCGCGCCCGGCTCCATGGTCGCGCAGCCGGGTACGACGGCCACGTGGCAGCTGTACCCGGACCACGGCACCATGCAGGACCCGCACAGCCGGATGGCGTTTCACGACGCGTTCTCGCGGGCGCTGGCGTTCGCCGGCGGGCAGGCCCGCACCGCCGGTATCCAGGTGCACGTCACCCATCACGCTGCTGTGGAGGAGTTCACCGCCCACACGCAGACGATCTCCGTGCACGTCCCCAAGGGACTGGGGCACGCCGAGCGGATCATCGGCACCCTGGAAGGCGAGTTCGCCCGGCTCGGCGCACTGACGTCCGCAGAGCCCGCGCCGGTGCTCGAGGTGGTCGAGCGCGGCCCGGGATGGGTCGGGCTGGACGACGGCCGGTACGCCGTCACGGCACGGATCACCGGATGGCCCGACGAGACCGACGGCGACCTGATGCGCAAGGTGCTGCTCGGCGACGGGAAAGCCGACCATAAGAACCCGCTGTTCGTCACCGATCGCTCGTTCGCGGTGCTGTACCGGCCGATGCCGCCGGGACAGGCCCGCCGCTCCGCGAAATGGCAGTCGGCCGCCGCTGAGGCGTTCACCACCGACAAGATCAAGCAAGCGGCGAACGAGATCGCCACCGGCGCCACCCACGGAGCCCTGGTGCAGGGCGCGACGCTCGTCGACATCGACGCCTACCTGACCGTGTGGGGCGACAACCCCGAGGCCGTCACGGACGCGCGCTGGCAAGCCTCACTCGTCGCCGACCGGCACCGCATCCGTCTGGACTGGCTCACCGGCCAGCAGCACCGCGCCCACGTCATGACCACCCCGCACGGAGCCTCCACCAGGAAAGGGGCAATCCTGTGATCCGCCTGCCCTCCACCCACGCCGCGATCACGGCGCCGCTCGTCGCCTCCAACGCCGTGTTCCCCGGCATCCCGATCGGGCGCTCCATGCTGGACGGCCGCCCCTTCCACCTCTCCCCCGTCCTCACCTCAGACAAGGTGCTGCCCTCCACCAACAGCCTGGCGCTCGGCGGGCTCGGCAGCGGCAAGAGCACGACGGCCAAGGTGCGCGCTCACCGCGAGATCATCGACAACCAGCACCAGTACGTCGTCATCGACAGCTTCGGCGAGGACAACGCCGGCGAATGGGGGCCGCTCACCCGCGCCCGGGGCGGCCGGGTCATCGAGGCCGGGAGCTTCACGCTGAACCCTTGCAGCGGCCTGTTCCCGTCCGAGGTCCGCGAACAGCTCATCAGGTCGCTGATCCTGGCCGTCGAACCCGCCGCGCTCAACCCCCAGGCCACCCACGCACTTCAGCACGCTCTGAACCACCCCAAGGCGACGTCGTTGAACGGCCTGGTGGACGCGCTCGTACGGCCCGAGGATGGACGGTGGACGGCAGCGAAGCTCACTGACTGGGGCGAGGGTGCCGCCATCGCCCTGTCCCGCTACACCGAAGGCAGCCTCCGCGGGCTGTTCGACGGCCAGGACGCCAGCCTGCCCCCGACCGACCTGCCGATCTTGTCCTTTGACTTCTCCCGACTGGACCGCAACAGCCCCGCGATCCCATCGCTGATGGCTGCGGTGACGTGCTGGGTTGAGCATGTCTGGCTGCGCCAGTCCACCGCCGTCCACCGGCACCTGGTGGTGGAGGAGGCGTGGCAGATCCTGCTGTCCCCCGCCACCGCCGAGCTGATCCAGCGGCTGCTGAAGAACAGCCGCAAGGCCGCCCTTTCCGTGGACGCGGTGATGCACACCCTTTCCGACCTAGGCGACGGTAAAGCCCAGGATTTGGCGAAGCTGTGCGAGATCGCACACGTCGGACGGCTCGGCCCCGAAGAGGCCGCGATCGTCGGCGCGTTGCTGGGGCTGCCTCAGTGGGCCATCGATGCCATCCCCACCCTCAGTCCGGGGCAGGCCGTGTGGAAGGTCGGGCCCGATTACGTGGACCTCGTCGAAACCGTCCTCAGCGAGGAAGAGGCCGCGCTCACGGACACGTCGTCGCGGCGCCGCAAAGCACAGCAGACTCTCACCTTGGAGAAGGAAGCCGAGGCCCCCACGGAGCCTGACGCCGCCGACGATGACGACCAGGACGAGGAACCGCCACCGCCCGAGGACGACAGCGACGAGGGTGAAGTCTGGGACTGGGACATGCCCCCGACCGTTATCGATATCCGCCACCGGGACGTGATCCGGGCCGCGATGGAGGGCCGGTGCAGCGAGGCCGCCCAGCTCGCCGCGATCGGCGAACGGGAGGACATCACCGCCCACGGCATCAACAGCGATGAGGCGGTGTCGTGGCTGTCCACCCGGGCCCGGGTGGCGGAGCTGTGCGGATCCCCTGACGCGGCGGTGCGGCTGCGCGCTACCGTCGCCCGTATGGGCAAGGAAGTGGAGTGGTACGAGAGGACGGACACCGGCGGGGAGCCGGCGTGGCATAGCGTGCCCGAGCCTGAACCGCTCACACCGGACCCCGCCGCGCCCCCGCCCAAGCGCCGCCGCACCTGGCCCTACATCGCCGTGATTGCCGCTCTGGCCATCGGCACCGGGGTCGTCTGGCAGCACTCAGAGGAGGAGCAGCAGCGGCAGGAACGCCAGGAGAAGGCCGCCGCGTACAAAGGCTGGTCGGGTGCGGAAGTAGACATCGACGGGGTCACAGCAGACGTGTTTGCCCGTTGGAGCAAGGACGGCAAGCGCGTCGTGCTGAAGGTGAAGACCCCCGGTCAGTTGAATGCCAAGTATCTTCGTCTCGACGCGGCTGGGGAGAGCGCTGTCAGCGAGAAGGAGGGCGGGCTCTTCCCTCGGTACCCCGAGATTGCGCTGCCGGTCGAGGACTACTTCGCTGACGTGACGGTACGGGTGGCGGTCGGCGGGAACACCTGGAAGGAAGGCTCCCGGGCGGCTTCCCGGACCATCCGTCTCTCCCCGACTGGCAAGGCGTTCGACGCTGAGACTGGCAAGAAGCTCCCATACGACGCTCTGTTCTAGCCGGGTGTTGCACCCGTTCAGACGGCTGCACAGCTCGGCCTTTGGTCGCCCCCGAAAGCACAAAGCGGCTCCCCCACCATGGGGGAGCCGCTTTTTCGTTTGGGGCTGGATCGCCCCAAGGGTGAGCCCCTGCCGGGCCGACTTCCGGCAGGGGCTCGCGCCTCATGACCCGGGGCATGAGGCGGGTCTACTCGGGCCGTTTCGTGGCCCGGAGCTCGGGCAGCGCGTCCGCAGCCGCGTTGAGGACTTCCGCGAGTTTCGTGGCGGTGCCGGCGTTGCAGCCGCCCAGTTCGACGCGCCCGTTGCCGTTGACGGGGAACCCGGCCTGTAGGGATGGGAAGACGACTCCGACCCGGGCGAGGGCTTCCCGCAGGCCCGCCGCGGCGACGTCCCCGGCCCGCAGCGCGTCCGTCTCGCGGGCGTCCCGGTACGCGCGTTCCGCCGCTGTCATGGTCATAGCTCTACCTCCGCCGTCTCGTACAGCTCGTCCACGGAGATTTCCCACTCCGTGCCGCCGCCGGGGTCCGCGCGCCGCAGGAACGCCACCCGCCCGGTTTCCCGCCCCGTATCGCGGTCGCGGTGGATGACCAGCGCGGCCACCCGCCACCGCTGCGCGTTGGGGTCGAGGAAGACCGCGCGTAGATGAGCGGGCAGCTCGTTGGTATCGCGGTACTCCAGCTCTGCCATGGCCCCGACCGTAGGGCGGGCTGAGAAGCAGTCAGGGGACAGCCTGTCCCCCCGTATGGAGGGGGACAGGCTGTCCCTGTAGCCGTCGCTCGCACGGGCGACCCCGTCAGGCTGCGATGCCGATATCGTCGGCGAGCTGGCGGGCGGTGTACGACAGGGCACCGGTCGCGGTGCGCGCCAGGTCGGCCGCGAGCGCCCGCCCGGACGGCACGTACCGCGCCGCCTCCGGGGACGTCTCGTACGCGAGGCGCAGGTACTGGAGTGCGCTGGCCTTCTCCCGGCGGATGTGCTCGGCTTTGGCTGCGTCCAGGAACAGCCGGCTGCGCCGCTCCAGTGAGGGGATCGCGGCCGGGTCGGTGTCCGCGAGCTGCTGCATCGCGATCCCGGGCGTGCGCAGGTCCGCGCCGATGGTCACCGCGTGCACGGTGACGTTGCCGGTGCCGAACATCGTCCACGGGTGCGCGTACGCCGCGCCCAGGTTGGCCGCCGTGCGGTCGGCTTCTCCGTGCCAGCGCCATGCGTCGCCGTCCCGGCCGTCCTGAGCCGCCGTCACCGCCGCGTGCAAGCACAGTGACCCGAACGTGCCGCGCAGCCGGTCGGAGCCGCCTTCGAGCTGGGGGCGCAGGGTGTCGGCCGCGTCCGCGACCATCCGCAGGGCCTCCTCGGTGTGCCCGGCCACCCGCAGCCCGTTGCCCATGATCCAGGCCGCCGACGCGAGCGCAACCGGGTCGTCCGCCTGCTCGGCCGCCATCCGCGCCCGGTCCACGATCACCCAGTACAGCTCGGGCTCCACGATGTGCGCGGCGTACTGCTGCGCGAGCGCGTACGTCTCCGACAAGATCACCGCCGCCCGGCGCTTCTCCGCGCCCTCAGCCGCGCGCACCGTGGCGTGCCCGGCCGCGATCAGACCGGGGAGCACCGTGGCGACCGCCGTTCGCTGGTCGCGGGCGCGATGCCAGACGTCCCATGCCTGCCGCACCCGCCCCGCCAGCTCCCCGACGTCCTCGGGGGTGCCGGCCGCCGCGAACAGCGGCGCGTGCACCGCCGACCGCAGCGCGGCCACGCCGGGGTGGCTGACCCTGCCGCCGTCCACGATCGGCACCGACACCTCCGCGCGGGTCAGCTCGGCCACGTCCCGGCAGCCCAGGACCCGGGCCAGCCGCACGATCATCGCCAGCGACCGAACCGTGCGCTCCCCGCGCTCTACCTTCTTGACCCAGTCTTCACTGCGCGCCACCAGGCCGCCCAGGACCGCACGGGACAGCCCCTCATGCTCACGGCGCGCCCTCAACAGCTCGCCATCAACGGTCATCTGCGTGTTCTCATCAGGCATGTGAGCCCCCTTAAGCAGGGATGTACCCGCCAGCGTAGGGCTCCACCAGGCCCCGCCGCCTCGAAAGCCGGTAGCCTGCTACCAGGCGGAGGGCTGACCAAGTTGGTCCTCACGAACTTGAGAATGATCAAGCTGAGCCGCCCGCATGCCGTCTTCCTGGCAGCCAGTGACCAAGTTGCCGCACGGCAACTCGCCTCGCAGCCGTGGGGGCCGGTAGAGCCCGCGGTGCCATCGCCCTCCCTTTGCCGTGATCTCCCGCCACGACTACACAGCTAGCCGAAGCGATGCATGCGCCGTCGTGGGCTGGGAGGTAACCACGGGGTAGAGAGCTTCGTTGCCCTGGTGTGGAGAGTGAACGCGAACTCGGCTTCGCTGGGCTGGTGGTGACAGGGCATAGCCCAGAAGTCGCATGGCAGACGATCAAGGATCGCGCCTCCCGCAACCCCTCTGTGCGCAAGATGATCGAGTACATGCAGTCCACGGAGGAGGGGCGGAAGGCCCTGGAAATCTCCCGCCAGCAGTGGGCTGACCAGGGCCTTCCGCCTCCATGGGACCCGCCGGCCGTCTAGATCACTCCGAGTTCCGCCAGTACCGCTACGCGATCGGCGGGCAGCCTCGCGCGGCGGCTGCGCTGGTTGGCCAGCCATACGCCCAGCTTCACCTCGTGCTCCTGGTCCTCGTGCACGACCCGTTCGACGTGCGCCCGGGAGACGCCCGTCAGGGTGCCCTCACGGGCAAGGTAGGCGCGGGCCGCCGCTACGCCCCGCTCCCATGCTGCCGCCCGGCCGCTGGCCTTCGGCGCGGCCGTGGGCTCGGGCGCCGTGACCCCGAGCGCGGCCAGCCGCTCACGCTGCTCCTCCGACAGCTCCGCCCACGTCTCGCGCTGCCGTACGAGCCACCGGCCGACGTCCGCGCCGTGCACGGTCACCCCCGGCGTGATCTCATCGACCGCCGCGCCGCCGTCCACCACCAGCGCCCGCACGCCCGCGTAGTGGCGCTGCCAGTCGATCGGCCAGTCCGGGCACCAGTCCGGGTCGATCTCAGCGAGCTGTGCCGCCTTCTCAGGGCTCAGCGCCCCCGGTCGGCGGCAGTTGGACAGCCACTGCCCAATAGGCCGTCCCGTGGCCCCTGACGGCCCCTCCAGCGCCCGCGCAGCCTCCCCGCCCGGCTCGGCCACCACCGCGCCGCGCGGCGCGGCCAGAGTGCCGTAGCGGCCCATGTACAGCCGCGCCGCAGCCAGGTTGTCCTGCCACTCGGCCTCCGCCGGGTCCCACACCATCCCCAGCCGCTCAAGCCGCGCCACGCGCCGCCCATCGAGCTGACCCGACGCGTACGCGGCACGCTGCCGGCGAATCCACCGCCCCAGCGGGTAGCCCTGCCATTCCGCGCCCAGCGGCACCCGCAGGTGCCCCTCGCGAGACGACCACAGCCGCGCCGCCCAGTACCCCCGCGTCCAGTCCTGCCGCTCGGTGTCGATCACCCGCAGCGAGACCAGCTCAGCGACAGCGGCCGGATCACGCGGCGAGGAGAACCGCAACAGCATCCGGGATTCCTCCTCACCCTCCTCGGGCTCCGGACCAATCCACTCACCCTCCTCACGCGGCGAGTTCTCCTGTGGAATAGCGAGCATTTCAACCGCGCGCTCGTCATGCGCCCGCAAACCCTCCAGCACCTTGACCAGCGGCCGGTACGACGCAGAGGTGACCATGTCGGACGGAGTCTCATCCGGCCCCAGGAAAACCGGCACGATCAACGACGCGAGCTTTCCCGCGTTCGGCTTCTGACGCAGCGCCCGCCCGATCGCCTGAACGATATCGACCGACGAACCCTTGGGGTCCAAAAGCGCCACCGCATCGACCGCCGGGCAGTCCACTCCCTCACCCATAACCCGGCAGTTGGAAAGCACCGCACGGTGCGCCGTACCGCCGAATTGGGAAAGCACCGTTGCCCGGTGATCCGATTCGTGCTCGCCACGCAGCCAGCCCGCCCACACCGACTCCGGGTATTTCTCCGGGTCGGACGCGTGCAACTCGGCAGCCTTCTTTTTCAGGCCCTTACAAAAGGCTTCCGCCTCTACCGTGCGGTGGTGGAACGTAATGATTTTCTGCAAGCCGTGCTCGGCAGCCGTCCGCAGCAACGCCGCTTGCAGCGCCCCCAGTCGCAGGCCGCGAACCTCCTCCTCTCGCGCCTCCGGCCCGGACAGCCGCTCAGGCGTCACCACCGGGTCCCGCACCTCGACGACGAGGATCTGATACCGGGCCAGCAACCCCAGGCTGATGGCGTCCGCCAAGCCCAGCTCGTACACGATCGGCCCGAACACCTCCGGGTCATCCATCGAACACGCCAGCTCCGCCGGCAGCGGGTCCCGCGCCCCCTCCCGCACCTCATAGTGAGGCGGACGCTCCCGCCAAATCCGAGGCGTAGCCGTGAAATACAGGCGCCGCGCCGCCGGAATCTCCGACTGACGATGAATCGCCGCCCACGCCTTACCCAGGCTCCCCGACGTCCGGTGCGCCTCATCGACCACCACAAGGTCAAAGGGCTGCATCATTCCGCCGTATTCCTCGCTGAATGCCTTTGTGAGAACCGGCAGTGACGCGTACGTGGCGTACATCGTCACCGGGCCTTTCCCGTACCGCTCGGCGAGCACCACCGGATTTGTGGTTGTCCGCACCCCCGCCGCATACAGCCCGGCGTCATCATCCAGAGAACAAACCGCCAATGACTTACCGTCATGTCCCTCCGCGCGCCATTCCCTTGCCGTCTGCGTCAGAAGGTCGAGAGTCGGCAGCATGACGAGAATCCGGCCGCCCTTTGCGATGCGCAGTGCGGAGTGCGCAGCGATAAGGGTCTTTCCGGTGCCACACGCCGCCACCACAGAGGCGCGCAGACCGTTGGCGGGGATTCCTTTCGGCGGTGTGTCGAGGGCGCTCACGGCCGCCTCTACGGCCTCTACCTGATGCGGTCGGAGTTCACGCGGTGCGCTCATTGGTCCCCATTCCCGACCCCCTGCCGGGGGTCCTCTTGTTCCGGTCGCTCTACACAGTGGCGAGTTGTGATGCACAGGAGCGTGCCGGGTGGTCGTCTCCAGACGGTAGCAGGGTTGCGGCGGTCGTGTGGTGGTTTTGGGATTCGGTCATGGGTTCGGCTGGTGGATCGTCAGAGTCGTGCTGCGGTGCGCCTGTTGGGGGGTGTTCGGGGGCGTCTTTCTGGGGTATTCTGTGGGCGTACTCGGCGGTGCGAGCGTGCTAGCGAGCGTGCTAGCGAGCTAGCACGCTCGCTAGTTGGGTGACTGACTGGACGTCACGTCTACCTGGGGGTTGTGGTGTTCCGTCACTGCTACACAGTCGGCCGAAGTGATGCACCCGCCCCCTTCGGCCGTAGCCAGCCACCGCGCGTAGCGCGGTAGGGAATTGGAGCGCA
>NZ_NBCN01000048.1:0-23129 GCF_002099185.1 Streptomyces sp. CB03238
ATCGCGGGCGACCTCACCAAATGGCTGGCCACCCGCGCTACCTAAAACACGGCCTAGGCGCCGGCCTCGTACACGTCGAGCCTCCCGCACATCCCGAACCTCCCGGACGCGTAGGGCAGGTGCGCGTGCACCTCCGCGGCGGCCAGGTAGCCCGTCTCGCCGCGCTCCAGGAGGTCCAGGTGGTGGGCGGTGGCATCCGCCGAGGCCGCCGCGCCCTCCCGCCAGCGCGTCCGCCACTCGGCCGCCCGCGCCCGCACCAGCCGGGCGGCCGCCCGGTGGAACGCGGCCAGGGGCTCCGGATCGCCCGCCTCGGTCGCCGCGCGCAGCACGGCCAACCCCTCCAGCGCCAGGTCGCGCCGGCGGCGGGCCGCCCGCGCGACCTCCGCCTCCGGGCGGTCCACCGGCAGCGCGACCGCCGCGCGGTACGCGTCCGGATCGGCGAGCAGCGGCGGCGGCAGGGTCAGGACCGCGTCGCCCGCCTCGGGCAGGCCCCGGTTCTGCATCAGTACGGTGATCTCCAGCGCACCGTCGTCGTTGACCAGCCGGTGGACGGTGCCCGGTGTGAACCACACCAGCCCGCCGGGCACCAGCGGTGTCTCCCGGAGACCGGAAGCGGTCAGGGTCTGGACGCGGCCACGGCCCCCCGTCACCACATAGCCCTCGGTGCACGTCAGATGGACGTGCGGAGTGCCGCCGCGCAACCCGTCGTCGGCGGGCCAGTCGTACACCCGCAGCCGTGACACGCCGATCCCGCCGGGAAGCCCGCTGTACGTCGCGGAGGGCGTCACCAGGGCAGCTCCTTCAGCCGGGCGGCGATTCGCTCGCGCTCCCAGGCGGCGTCCGCGACCAGGATCCGGTAGCGGCGGGAGAGGGTGTCGCCGGGTGCCAGCACCAGTTCGTCGTGGAAGGCGAAGGAGGGCGCGACGGCCGCCACGGGGTCGTTGCGTACGAACCAGTGCGCCGGGTGTGTCCCCGCGGCGCCGTCGTGGTCGTTCTCCGGAGCGTGCGCGAAGACGAGGGTGGCGTGGCCGTCGACGCCATCGTGCTCACCGGTGTAGGCCAGCCACGGCGACTGGCTGCCCATCAGGCCCGCGCCCTCCGCGCCGTCCGGCCCGAGCACGGTCCCGCCCGCGAAGGCGCGCGGGCCGCGCCAGAACAGGCCCGTGTAGCCGGCCATCTCCCGCCCCTGCGTGGTGGGGCTGCCGAACCGCAGCGGCTCGTCGCGGCGGTTGGTGACCGCCGACGACCAGGTCAGCGCCCAGGAGCCGGACGCGGGGAGGGACGCGGGTCCGGAGCCGGGGTCGACGTCGTGCACCTCGATGCGGCGCAGCTCGTCCGCCCACGGCTCACCGCTGTACGGGTGCCAGGTCAGCCGGTCGGTGAGGGTGACCCGCCCGTCCCGATCCGACACCTCCTCGAAGGACCGGTGGACCATCGAACCCACCCGCTCGGGCAGCGCCCGGTACCCCTCGCCCGGGACGTACGTGTTGCCGCCCCACAGGTTCTGGCCGGAGAGGTGGGAGGCCGTCATCTGAAGGCCCTTGTGCCAGCGGTGGTCGTTGGGCCGGTAGTCGGTGACCGTGTGCCCGGCGAGGGTGCGCAGCGGGTGGATGTACGGCTTGGGCGCCTCCCACGCCGCCTCGGGCCGGTACACGTACCGCAGCAGCTCGACGTCGCCCGCCGACACCGAGACGTGGTCACCGTGGGCGTGGACGACACGCAGCGCGGGGTTCACCGGGCCGCCGCCTGCCGGGGCGTGGGGATGGTGCCGGGCCGGGGCCGTGCCCCGGGCGCCCAGCCGGGCGCGTCACCGTGCAGGGCGGTGTAGTACGGGTCGCCCGGGCCGATCTCGCCGGCCCGCACGGTGGCGCCGGTGAACGCCGACTTGTACAGCGCGGCGATCAGCTCCAGGCTCGTACGGCCGTCGGCGCCGCTGCTGCGGGGACGGCGCCCGGCGCGCAGGTCGGCGAGCAGGCCGCGCAGCTGGGCCAGGTGGGAGCTGGGCTCGTCCGCGCCGAACTCCCGCCACCGGTGGGCCTCTTCGGCGGGGACGCCCGGCGCGGGCGTGATGCGCCAGTCCGCGTTCCGGTAGCCGTACAGATGGGTCAGCTCGACGGTGGCGCGCTCGCAGTCGAGCCGGATCCGGCTCACCTCGTGCGGGCTCAGCACGCTGTTGACGACCGTGGCGAGAGCACCGCTCTCGAACCGGACCAGTGCGGTCGACACGTCCTCCGTCTCGATGTCGTGGACCAGCCGCCCCGCCATGGCGCTGATCTCCGCCCAGGGGCCGAGCAGATCGAGCAACAGGTCCATCTGGTGGATGCCGTGCCCCATGGCGGGGCCGCCACCCTCGCTGTCCCAACGCCCGCGCCAGGGAACGGCGTAATAGGCGGTGTCCCTGTACCACGTCGTCTGGCAGTGCGCCACCAGCACCCGCCCCAGGGCCCCTTCGGCGAGCAGGCCCTGGATGTGCCGCGCGCCCGAGCCGAAACGGTGCTGGAAGACGATCGACGCGTACGGACCTCCGTCCGTCTCCGCGCCCTCCGCCGCCTCGATCGCGTCGAAGTCGGCGAGCGACGGGCACGGCGGCTTCTCGCACCACACCCACGCCCCGGCGCGTAGCGCTGCCACGGTCTGGTCGCGGTGGAACCGGGGCGGGGTGCAGATGGTCACCAGGTCCGGGTGCTGCTCGTCGAGCATCCGGTCGAGGTCGGTGTACGGGTGGGGGATGCCGCCCTCCGCGCAGAACGCGGAGGCCGCGGCGGCGTCGATGTCGACCGCCGCGACGACCTCCAGGGGCTGTTCGGCCGCCAGCGCCGCCAGCGCGGGCAGGTGGCTGCCCCGGGCGATCGCTCCGGTGCCGACGACGGCGACCCGGACGGTTCCGTCGCGCGCTGCACGCCTGGACGTGACACACACCCCCTCGGGAGCGGGGGCGCGGGCCCGGTAGCAAGCGCTTTCTCCCCGTCGCCGACAGAACCTAGGTCCGCACCGGCTCCCGGTCAATAGTCCCGGGCCCCCGCGCCCGCCTCTCCCCGTCCGCCGACCGGAGTCGTCAGGCCGTCAGCTTTCCCGGCAGCCAGCGCAACTGGGCCGCCTGCTGGAAGGTCTCGCCGCCCTCGTGGTCGTTGTACTCGTAGACCTCGATCGCCTTCTCCTCGTGCGCGTACGCGTTGAACGCCGCGAACACCGTCGACGGTGGGCACGTCAGGTCCTCCAGGGCGGTGGAGAACAGCGCCGGCGCGGCCCCGCGCGCCGCGAAGTGGACACCGTCGAAGTACGCCAGCGTCCGCGCGACCTGCTCCGTGCGGCCGCGGTGCGTCCTCAGGTACGTGGCCACCTCCCGGTAGGGGGTACGGTCGGTGAGCGTCGTCGCCCGCGGGAAGTCGCACAGGAACGGTACGTCCGGCGCGATCGCGACCAGGTCGGGCACCAGTCCGCCGACGGCCAGCGTGATCCCGCCGCCCTGGCTGACACCGACGGCCGCCGTGCGCGAGGCGTCGGTCAGCGGGTGCGACCGGGCGGCCTCCACCGCGCGTACGGCGTCGGTGAACAGGCGCCGGTAGTAGTAGCCGTACGGGTCCTCGATGCCCCGGGTCAGGAAGCCCGGGTACGCGGGCCCGCTGCCCACCGGGTCGGGCGTGTCGCCGCCGGTCCCCCCGCTGCCCTGGCCGCGGGCGTCCATCACGAAGTGCGCGAAACCGGCCGACGCCCAGAGCAGATGCGTGTGCGGCAGGCCGCGCCCGCCGCCGTAGCCGAGGAACTCGACGACCACCGGCAGCGGTTCCCCCGTCCCGGCGGGCAGGACGAACCACCCCTTCACGGGGTGGCCGCCGAAGCCGGCGAAGGTCGCGTCGTACACCTCGACCGTCGCGAGTCCCGCGTCCACCCGCTCGAAACGCGCGGCGAGTTCGTGGGACCGGGCCTCGTCGAGAGTCTTGGCCCAGAAGGCGTCGAAGTCCTCGGGCTCATGGGACGAGCTGCGGTACGTACGGAGCTGGTCGAGGGGCAGGTCGAAACGCGACATGCGGCACCACCGTGATCCTTGATCGTCGGGAGCGGGTCGGCACACGCTAACCGCCGCCGCGGCGAGGGGAAAGGGAGCTTGTCATGAACCTTGTAAGTCTCAACTCCGCCCTGCTATCCATTGGTTAGGAAAGTTTCCTTCCAGTCTCGAACTCCCGTCAACGCATCGGAGACCCCCACATGAGACCGGCACGGATCCGGACACGCCCCCTCGGCAGCGCCGGCGCGCTCCTCGCCGCGCTTCTCCTCGCCCTTACGGCCCTCGCCGCCCTCACCACCGGCCCGGCCGCCGGCGCGGATCATGGCACGGTGAACACCTCACCCGCCCCCACAGCCGCGACACCGGTCGCCGTCAACGGCAGGCTCAAGGTCTGCGGCACCAAACTCTGCAACCAGCACGGCGCACCGGTCCAACTGCGCGGCATGTCCACCCACGGCCTGCAGTGGTACCGCCAGTGCGTCACCAGCAGCTCGCTCAACGCCCTGGCCACCGACTGGAACGCGGACGTCCTGCGCATCTCCACGTACATCCAGGAGGGCGGCTACGAGACCGATCCGCGCGGCTACACCGACCTCGTGCACCACATCATCGAGCAGGCCACCTCACGGGGCATGTACGCCATCGTCGACTGGCACATGCTCAGCCCCGGCGACCCCCACCACAACCTGGGTCGCGCCAAGACCTTCTTCTCGGAGATCGCCCGGCGCCACGGCGACAAGAAGAACCTGCTGTACGAGATCGCCAACGAACCCAACGGGGTCGGCTGGTCCCGTATCAGGAGTTACGCCGAGGACCTCATCCCTGTCATCCGCGCCAAGGACCCGCGCAGCCCGATTCTCGTCGGCACGCGCGCGTGGTCGTCGTTCGGCGTCTCGGAGGGCTCCGACGAGACCGAGGTCGTGAACGACCCGGTACGGGCCTCCAACATCATGTACACCTTCCACTTCTACGCCGCCTCGCACCGGGACGAGTACCTGAACACCCTCTCCAGGGCGGCGGACGAGCTGCCCGTCTTCGTCACCGAGTTCGGCACCCAGGACTACGCGGGCGAAGGCGCGAACGACTTCGCCATGGCGCAGCGCTATCTCGACCTCATGGCGCAGAAGAAGATCGGCTGGGTCAACTGGAACTTCTCCGACGACCACCGCTCCGGCGCCGTCTTCACAGCCGGTACCTGCGCGGACAACGGCCCCTGGGCCGGGACCCGATCCCTGAAGCAGGCCGGCGTCTGGATCCGCGACCGGATCAGGTCCGCGGACCACTTCCGCACCGGCTGACCCGTCGTACCCCGACCGGCTCCCGCCCGCACAGGGTCCCCCGTGCGGGCGGGAGCACTCCACCGCCTCTGGACCCGACGAGGCATGGAACGTCACGACCGGTCGATGATCGCGCCCGTATCCTGCGGCCATGACCGATCACGTGAACGACCAGCTCCAGCCGATGCCCGAGGACTGGCAGCGCGCCCTCGCCGTCGTCGCCCACCCCGACGACCTCGAGTACGGCTGTTCCGCCGCCGTCGCCTCCTGGACCGACGGCGGCCGTGAGGTGACCTATGTGCTCGCGACCCGCGGCGAGGCGGGCATCGACACCATCGACCCCGCCACCTGCGGGCCGCTGCGCGAGCGGGAGCAGCGGGCCAGCGCCGCGGTCGTCGGAGTGCCGGAGGTGGAGTTCTTCGACCACAAGGACGGCGTCATCGAGTACGGTCTCGGGCTGCGCCGCGACATCGCGGCCGCGATCCGGCGTCACCGGCCCGAGCTGGTCATCACGCTCAACCACCGTGACACGTGGGGCGGGGTCGCCTGGAACACCCCCGACCACGTCGCCGTCGGACGCGCCACCCTCGACGCGGCCGGCGACGCCGGGAACCGCTGGATCTTCCCCGAGCTCATCGAGCAGGGCCTCGAGCCCTGGAACGGTGTGCGCTGGGTGGCCGTCGCCGGCTCGTCCACGCCGACGCACGCCGTCGACGCGGCGCCCGGCATGGAGCGCGCCATACAGTCACTGCTGGAACACCGTGCCTATATCGAGGGGCTGACGGATCAGGACCCGGAGGAGTACTGCCGTGCCTTCCTCACCGCCAACGCCCAGGCGGCGGCCGCGCGCTTCGGCGGGCGCCCGGCCGTGACGTTCGAGGTGTTCAGCCGCTGACGAGCCGGTCGACCGCCGCCGTGCCGGAGGAGGTGTACCCCCTGGCCATGGCCATGGGCCCGACAACCGGAACGGCGGCGGTCGCGGTGGCGCGTGCAGCGGCCGGCATCTGTGCCGGTGCCGGTGCCGACGCGGGTGCCAGGACCGGCGCCGACGCGGGGACGAGCTGCAGGCCGTGCGGGACACCTGCCACCGGCGCCCCCGCTCCCGCCTGCGCGGCCGCAAGCGGCGGCGCAGGCACGGGAGCAGGGTGGACCGGACCTCCGTACAGCACCTGCTCCAGCGCCGGGACGAGCTGCCGCACCTCCTGCGGCGGGCGCACGACCAGCCGCAGGAACCGGCTGGAGCTGCCCACCTTGTTGCCGCACTCGCGCACCAGGACCCGGTGCTCGGTCAGCAGCCGGTCGCGCAGCGCCGCCCCGTCCACGCCCACCGGCAGCCGTACGTAGACGAAGTTGCCCTGTGAGGGATAGACGGTCAGCCCGGGCAGCATGGAGAGCCGGGCGGTCATCTCCTGCCGGTCCTGCCGGGACCGGCGCAGGCTCTCCTCGTACTCCCCGCGGTGTTCCTTCAGCATGAACACCACTGCCTCCGCGAAGGAGTTGAGGTTCCACTTCGGCAGCATCGACCGGATCCGCCCGGCGAGCGCCGGGTTGGCGACCAGATAGCCGAAACGCACCCCGTGCAGGCCGAAGTTCTTGCCGAGGCTGCGCAGCACGATCACATGGGGCCGGAGAACGGCCTCCTCGACGATGCTCGTTTCGGCGGCGGCGTCGGAGAATTCGAGGAACGACTCGTCCACCACGACCAGGTCCAGGTCCTGGAGGGTGTCGCACAGCGCCAGCACCTGCTCCTTGGTGAGCAGCCCGCCGTCCGGGTTGTTGGGGTTGCAGATGACCGCCGTACGCGAACGCCGGGCGCGGATGAACCGTACGAACGCGTCCGGATCGAGCCGGAATCCGTGGGCCTCCGGCAGCAGCATCATGTCGACGCGCTTGCCCGTCTCCATGGGCTGGTCGGTCCACCGGCCGAAGGTGGGGACGGGCACGGCGAGCGATTCCCGGACGAGCAGGTGGTCGATCCAGGTGATCAGCTCGGTGGAACCATTGCCCATGGCGACGGTCTGCGGATTGAGCCCGAGGGTCTGGCACAGCTCGGCGGTGATGGTCTCCGAACCGCTCGGGTAGTAGGTGAGGATCTCTCTGAGGCGCCCGCCCAGCTGCTCGAACATCGCGGGGGTGGGGAAGTAGGGGTTGCAGGGGATGCAGAAGTCGGTGATCCGCCCGTGCGCCCCGCCCGCGCCTGTGCCGCCCGCCCGGTGGAGCATGGCGATCGACGGGCTGTGTGCGGTGGACGCCCGGAAAAGCGTGGTGACATCGCCGGCCATGGAACTGCCCTCCCTGCCCGAGGCAGGCCCGCACAGGGGGGTGCGAGCCGCCGATCCATACGGATACGGGTGGGACGGTGTTCAACCGGTGAGGCGAGTGCCCCGAGGATGGTTCCCCTCCGGGCAAGCGACCGCTTAGTATGCGGACGAGCGTGACCAGTGCGGTACTGCCCGACTCTTTGTGGAGGCCCTCGATGCAGGCATGGCGAGTACACCGGAACGGCGAGCCGAGCGAGGTGATGCGGCGCGAAGAGGTGGACCGGCCCACGCCCGGTGACGGTCAGGTCCTGCTGAGGGTCCGGGCCGCGAACATCAACTTTCCCGACGCGCTGCTGTGCCGGGGCCACTACCAGGTACGGCCGCCGCTGCCCTTCACCCCGGGCGTGGAGATCTGCGGCGAGACCGAGGACGGCCGGCGGGTGATCGCCACCCCCGCCCTGCCGTACGGGGGTCTCGCCGAGTACGTCGTCGCCGACGAGGCGGTGGTCCTGCCCGCGCCCGACGCGCTCGACGACGCCGAGGCCGCCGCCCTGCACATCGGCTACCAGACCGGCTGGTTCGGCCTGCACCGCAGGGCCGCCCTGAAGGAGGGCGAGACGCTCCTCGTCCACGCCGCCGCGGGGGGCGTCGGCAGCGCCGCCGTACAGCTCGGCAAGGCGGCCGGCGCGCGGGTCGTCGGGGTCGTCGGCGGCTCCGACAAGGCCGCCGTCGCGCGCGAACTCGGCTGCGACGTCGTCATCGACCGGCGTACCGACGACATCGTCGCGGCGGTCAAGGAAGCCACCGGAGGCCGGGGCGCCGACGTCGTCTACGACCCGGTCGGCGGTGACGCGTACGCCAAGTCCGCCAAGTGCGTGGCCTTCGAGGGCCGGATCGTGGTCGTCGGCTTCGCGAGCGGAGACATCCCGGCCCCCGCCCTCAACCACGCCCTGGTCAAGAACTACTCGATCCTCGGCCTGCACTGGGGCCTGTACAACCAGAAGGACCCCGACGCGATCCGCCGCTGCCACGACACCCTCACCCAGTACGCGGCCAAGGGCCTGATCAAGCCGTTGATCAGCGACCGCGTCGCCTTCGAGGACGCGGCGGCCGCCGTGCAGCGCGTCGCCGACGGTACGACCACGGGCCGGCTCGTCGTCCTCCCGGCCGCCACGGAAGGAGTCACGAAGTGACCGACGCCGCCCAACTGCGCTCCCGTACGCAGGAGTTGCTGAAGGCCCACCCGCCCGCCACCACCGACCGCACCGACTTCCTCAAGGCCCGCTTCGACGCCGGTCTCGCCTGGGTGCACTACCCCGTCGGCCTCGGCGGGCTCGACGCCCCCCGCACCCTCCAGGCCGTCGTCGACGCCGAACTGGAAGCCGCCGGAGCCCCCGACAACGACCCGCGCCGCATCGGCATCGGCCTCGGCATGGCGGCCCCGACGATCCTCGCGTACGGCACCGAGGAGCAGAAGCAGCGCTTCCTCCGCCCCCTGTGGGTGGGGGAGGAGGTCTGGTGCCAGCTGTTCAGTGAACCCGGCGCCGGCTCCGACCTCGCCGCGCTCGGCACCCGCGCCGTCCGGGACGGGGACAGCTGGGTGGTCAACGGCCAGAAGGTGTGGACGTCCAGCGCCCATGTGGCCCGCTGGGCGATCCTCATCGCCCGTACCGATCCCGACCTGCCCAAGCACCGGGGCATCACGTACTTCCTGTGCGACATGACCGACCCGGGCGTCGAGGTGCGGCCGCTGCGCCAGATCACCGGCGAGGCCGAGTTCAACGAGGTCTTCCTGACCGACGTGACGATCCCCGACGCGCATCGCCTCGGCGAGGTCGGCGACGGCTGGAAGGTCGCCCAGACCACGCTCAACAACGAGCGCGTCGCCATCGGCGGCGCCCGCATCCCGCGCGAGGGCGGCATGATCGGCCCCGCCTCGCGCACCTGGCGCGAGCGGCCCGAGCTGCGCACCCACGACCTCCACCAGCGTCTGCTCGACCTGTGGGTGGACGCCGAGGTGGCCAGGCTGACCGGCGAACGGCTGCGCCAGCAGCTCGTCGCGGGCCAGCCGGGACCCGAGGGAAGCGGAATGAAGCTCGCCTTCGCCCGCCTCAACCAGGAGATCAGCGGCCTGGAGGTGGAGCTCCTCGGCGAGGAGGGCCTGCTGTACGGGGACTGGACGATGCGCCGCCCCGAACTCGTCGACTTCACCGGCCGTGACGCCGGTTACCGCTACCTCCGCTCCAAGGGCAACTCCATTGAGGGCGGTACGAGCGAAGTGCTGTTGAACATCGTCGCGGAACGCGTCCTCGGGCTGCCCTCCGAGCCGCGCAACGACAAGGACGTCGCATGGAAGGACCTGGCGCGATGACGGACCTGCTGTACTCCGAGGCGGAGGGCGACCTGCGCGCCGCCGTACGCTCCCTCCTGGCCGACCGTGCCGACCCGGCGGACCTGCCCGGCCGTATCGAGGCCGGCAGCCCCTACGACCCCGCCCTGTGGACGGCGCTCGCCGCCGACATGGGTACGGCCGGGCTCCTCGTCCCCGAGAAGCTCGGCGGCCAGGGTGCGTCCCACCGCGAGGCCGCCGTCGTGCTGGAGGAGCTCGGCCGCGCGGTGACGCCGGTCCCGTACCTCACCAGCTCCGTCATCGCGACCGAGACGCTGCTGGCGGCTCGGGCGGGCGACCTGCTCGGCGAGCTCGCCACCGGCCGCAAGGCCGCCGTGCTGGCCGTCCCGCTCTCCGCCGGCACGGACCACGCGCCGGCGACCACCGGGACCGTCACCGGCGTGGCGGACGCCGACCGCGCCGACGTCCTGCTCGTGGTCCGCCCCGACGGGCTGTACGCGGTCGACGCCGCCGAGGCCGGCATCGTGCCGCAGACCCCGCTGGACCTCACCCGCCCCCTCGCCACCGTGACCGCCGACAGTGGCGGCACCCGCCTCGCGGACGCCGCCACCGCGCGCGAGGCGGTGCGCCGAGGGCTGCTCGCCGGGGCCGGGCTGCTCGCCTCCGAGCAGCTGGGCGTGGCCGAGTGGTGCCTGGAGGAGACGGTCCGGCACACCCGCGAGCGCCACCAGTTCAACCGGCCGGTCGGCTCCTTCCAGGCGCTCAAGCACCGCATGGCGCAGCTGTGGCTGGAGGTGGTCAACGCCCGCGCCGCCGCCCGCAACGCCGCCGACGCGCTCGCCACCGGCAGCCCCGAGGCGCCGCTCGCCGTGACCGTCGCCCAGGTGTACTGCTCGCGCGTCGCGGTGCACGCCGCCGAGGAGTGCGTCCAGCTGCACGGCGGTATCGGTATGACCTGGGAGCACCCTGCTCATCTCTATCTGAAGCGGGCGAAAGCGGACCAGATCGCTCTTGGCTCGGTGGGACACCACAAGCAGACCCTCGCCGACCTGGCGGACCTCCCCGCCCCGGCATGACCCGGTAAGGACCGCAAGAGGACCCCACCCCTCTACATGCTGTTTAATTGCGAGTCGTTCGCAACAACAGCTGATCTTCACGAGCTTCACGAGGGGTGTGGAACCATGACCGCCCGATCCATACGCGGCATGGCCGCCGCCACGCTGGCCGGAACCCTGGCCATCACCGCGGCGGCCTGCTCGAACCCGGGCGCCACCGGAGCCGGCTCCGCCGCCGGGGACAGCGCGGTCGTCGGCATCGCGTACGAGCCCGAGTCGCTCAGCCCGCTCCTCGGCTACGGCAAGGACGGCAACTCCAAGATCTTCGACGGGCTGCTCGCCTTCGACGGCGACATGAAGCTGAAGCCCGCCCTCGCGGTCGCACTGCCCGAGGTGAGCGCGGACGGGCTGACGTACACGTACAAGCTCCGCAAGGGCGTGAAGTTCAGCGACGGCACGCCCTTCACGGCCAAGGACGTCGTCTTCACCTACCGCACCATCCTCGACAAGAAGACGAACAACGCCTCCAAGACCGAGCTGGACGCCCTGAAGGACGTCAAGGCCGTCGGCGACGACACCGTCGTCTTCACCCTCAGGTACCCCTACGCCCCCTTCGCCGAGCGCACCGTCCTCGGCATCGCCCCCGAGCACATCGCGGCGAAGCAGGACGTCAACTCCGGCCCCTTCACCACCAGGCCCATAGGCACCGGCCCGTACGTCCTCACCGACTGGTCCAAGGGCGAGAAGATCAGCTTCAAGGCCAACCCGGACTACTGGGGCGGCGCGCCCAAGGTGAAGAAGTTCACCATGGCGATCATCAAGGACGACGACGTCCGCGCCACCCGCCTCCGCTCCGGCGACCTCGACGGCGCGATCCTGCCCCCGAACCTCGCCAAGGGCTTCAAGGGCGACAGCGCGAAGAAGACGTACGAGGCGACCACCTACGACTACCGCCTGGTGACCCTGCCCACCCACAACGAGGTCACCGGCGACACCGCGATCCGCCGCGCCCTCGACGTCGCCGTCGACCGCCGGGCCATGGTCGACAAGATCCTGGAAGGCGCCGGAAAGCCCGCCTATGGTCCGGTCCCCACCGACAGCGGGTGGTTCACCCAGGGCACCGAGCGCCCCCACGACCTGGCCAAGGCCGAGAAGATCCTCGACGACGCCGGCTGGAAGCCCGGCCCCGACGGCATCCGCGTCAAGGACGGCGTCCGCGCGACCTTCCCCCTCTGGTACCTCTCCGGCGACAAGCTCCGCCAGGACCACGCCCTCGCCTACGCCTCCGACGCCAAGAAGGCAGGCATCGACATCACGACGCAGGCCGGTACGTGGGAGGTCATCGAGCCGCGCATGAAGCACGACGCCGTCCTCGCGGGCGGCGGCTCGCCCGGCGACCCCGACTTCGACCAGTACCTGCTGCTCACGTCCTCCCTCGGCGGCGACGGCTTCAACAACATGGCCTGGTACGACAACCCCGTCGTCGACAGGGCCCTCGACGACGGCCGCAAGACCAACGACAAGGCGGCCCGCAAGGCCGCCTACGACACGGTCCAGCGCGAACTGGTGAAGAACCCCGGCTACACCTTCCTCACCCACATCGACCACCTGTACGTGGTGAACGACTCCTGGGACGGGCTCTCCACCCAGGTCGAGCCGCACGACCACGGCCTCGCCGCCGGCCCCTGGTGGAACGTCGAGAACTGGATCCCCAAGGGTGTAAAGAAGTGACGCGCCGCCTCCCCTGGGGGGCGATGGCCCGGATGGCGGGACGGCGGGCCCTGTTCGCCGTCCCCGTCCTCCTGGTGGTGACGTTCGCCGTCTTCGCCGTCGCCGCGGCCTCCCCGTTCGACCCCGTCAAGGCGTACGCCGGCACGGCCGGGCTCACCGCCTCGCAGGAGAACCTCGACCAGCTGCGCGCCAACCTGGGCGCCGACCAGCCGCTCGTCCCGCGCTGGTGGCACTGGCTCACGGACGCCCTCACCGGCGACCTCGGCGACTCCAGCGTCATGCGCCAGCCCGTCGCCGACGTCATCGGCGAACGCATCGGCTGGTCGGTGCTGCTCGCCGCCACCGCCTTCGCCGTCGCCATCCTGCTCGGTACGGCCCTGGGCGTCCTGGCCGCCCGCCGGCAGGGCGGCTGGCTCGACCGGTGCGTCAGCTCGGCCGCGTACACCCTGGAAGCCGCCCCGGCCTTCTGGCTCGGGCTGCTCGCCATCTGGTTCTTCGCCCTGGAGCTGGGCGTGCTGCCGGCCGGCGGGCTCACCGACACGGCCAGCGAGACCGTCACCTTCGGACAGGTCGCCTCGCACCTGGTCCTGCCCGCGCTGGTCCTGGGCGTCTCCCAACTGCCGTGGTTCTTCCTGTACGTGCGCCAAGGCGTCGCCGACGCGCTCGACGAGGACCCCGTGCGGGGTGCACGCGCGCGTGGCCTGAGCGAACGCACCGTGCTCCTCGGACACGCCTTGCGCTCCGGCATGCTGCCGATGCTCACCCTCGTCGGCTCGCGCGTGCCCGAACTCATCACAGGTGCCTTGCTTGTTGAGTCGGTTTTCAGCTGGCCCGGTATCGCGGCGGCCACCGTGCAGGCCGCCACCTCGGTCGACTTCCCGCTGCTCGCCGCGCTGACCATGCTCGCCACGGCGGCGGTGCTGCTCGGCAACCTCCTCTCCGACCTGCTGTACGGACTCGCCGACCCGAGGGTGGGATTCGATGGCTGACACCACCTTTTCCGGGGGTTCCCCCCGGACCCCCGGCGCATGGACGTCCCACGGACGCACCCGCCGCTCCACCCGCACCGTCCGGGTCTCGGTCTCGGCCGTGATCGTCGTGGCGGTCGTCCTCGCCGTGCTCCTCGTACCGCCACTGGTCCAGCTCGACCAGCAGGCCGTCGACCTGTCGCTCAAGCTCCAGCCGCCCTCCTGGGCACACCCCTTCGGCACCGACGACGTCGGCCGCGACCTGCTGCTGCGCTGCGTCTACGGCCTGCGCGTCTCTCTGCTCGTCGGGCTGGTCGCGGCGCTCGTCGCCACGATCATCGGTACGGCGGTGGGCGCGGCGGCCGCGGCCTTCGGCGGCTGGACCGACCGGCTCGTCATGCGGCTCGTCGACACCTTCTCGTCCGTACCGCACCTGCTGCTCGGCATCTTCATCGTGGCGATGTTCCGCCCGGGCGTATGGCCGGTCATCGTGTCCGTCGCGCTCACGCACTGGCTGTCCACCGCCCGGATCGTCCGCTCCGAGGTGCTGTCGCTGCGCTCCCGCCCGTACATCGACGCGGCCATCTCGGGCGGCGCGTCCCGGTGGCGCGTGACCGTCCGCCACCTGCTGCCGGCGGTGTTGCCGCAAGCCGGCCTCGCGGCCGTGCTCATGGTGCCGCACGCCATGTGGCACGAGTCCGCGCTGTCCTTCCTGGGCCTGGGCCTGCCCGCCCACCAGGCGAGCCTCGGCAACCTGGTGCAGACGGCGCGCGGTTCGCTGCTCGCCGGGGACTGGTGGCCGACGCTCTTCCCCGGCCTGTTCCTGATCATCCCGACACTCGCCATCGCGGGCCTGGCCGGCGCCTGGCGGGAACGGATCAACCCCCGCCGCCGATCGGAGCTGATGCTGTGAGCCCCGTTCTCTCCGTACGCGACCTCTCCGTACGCTTCCGGATGCGCGGCGGCCGCCACATCGCCGCCGTCACCGGCGCGAGCTTCGACCTCGCGGCGGGGGAGTGCCTCGCCCTCGTGGGCGAGAGCGGCTGCGGCAAATCGGTCCTCGCCTCCGCGCTGCTCGGCCTCCTGCCCGGCAACGCCCAGACCGCCGGCACGGCCGTGATCGACGGCCTGGATCTCCTGGCCGCCGACGAGCGCACGCTCGCCCGTACGGTACGAGGACGGCGCGTCGGACTGGTCCCGCAGTCCCCGGCCGCCCACCTCACCCCTGTACGGACCGTGCGCGCGCAAGCGGAGGAGACGCTGCGCGAGCTGGCCGGCACGCCCCGGGCGGAGCTGCGCGACGCGGCGGTGGCCGCCGCCGAACGGGCCGCCTTCCCGTCCGGTCTGCTCGACCACTACCCGCACGAGCTGTCCGGCGGCCAGGCCCAGCGCGCCGCCACCGCCCTCGCCCTCATCGGCGACGCCCCGCTGCTGCTCGCCGACGAGCCGACCACCGGCCTCGACCGCGCCCTCGTCGACCGCACGGCCGACGAACTGCGCCGCCACGCCGACGACGGCCGCGCCCTGCTGATGATCACCCACGACCTGGCGGCCGCCGAGCGCATCGCCGACCGCGTCGCCGTCATGTACGCGGGCCGGATCGTCGAACTGGCCGACGCCGACCGCTTCTTCGGCGACCCGGGCCCCCGCCACCCCTACGCCCGCGGCCTGCTCGCCGCCCTCCCGGAACGCGACTTCACCCCCATCCCGGGCATGCCCCCGGAGCTGGGCGACCTGCCGGACGGCTGCGCCTTCGCCGCGCGCTGCGACCGGGCGAGCGACGCCTGCCGGGCGGTGCCGCGCTTCGAGGGCGGCCTCGCCTGCCACCACAGCCAGGAGACGGTCCGTGCTTGAACTCGACGCCATCACCGCCGGATACGACCCGCGCAGCCCCGTCTTCCGCGCCGCGTCCCTGACCGTCGAGCCCGGCGAGGCCGTCGGCCTGCTCGGCCCCAGCGGCTGCGGCAAGTCCACCCTCGCGCGGGTCGCCGCCCTGCTGCACCGGCCGGACGCCGGCCGCGTCGTGGTGGACGGCGAGGAGGTACGCGGCTGGCGCCACCGCGCCCCCCGGCACCTGCGCACCGCGATCGGCGTCGTCTTCCAGCAGCCCCGCATGTCCGCCGACCCGCGGCTGCGGCTGCGCGACCTGATCGCCGAGCCGCTGCGGGCGACCGGCCGCCGCCAGGAGGCGGACGACCGGGTGGCCGAACTGGCCGGGGCGGTCGGCCTCACCCACGACCTTCTCGGCCGCCGCCCGCACGAGGTCAGCGACGGCCAGCTCCAGCGCGCCTGCCTCGCCCGCGCCCTCGTGCTGCGCCCGCGCTGGCTGGTCTGCGACGAGATGACCGCGATGCTCGACGCCTCCACGACCGCCGCCCTGGTCGCCGTGGTCGAGACGTACCGCCGCGACCACGGCGCGGGCCTCCTCGCCGTCGGCCACGACCGGGTCCTGCTGGAGCGCTGGTGCGATCGAACGAGTGAATGGTCCGACTGCACGTCCGAACGAGTGTGACCTGCGGGGATGCGGGCAGGCGCCACCGTATGACCGAGACGTTCAAGGGCGGTGCGTGGGAAACCGACGACGCACGGGACGACCTGGCGCACCTGCGTGACCAGGTACGCCACCTCAGGGCCCAGGCCCGTAACCGTCCTCTCATCGCGGAGGCACAGGGCATCCTGCGGGAGCGTTACCGCCTGGCGGACGCCGAAGCCGCCTTCGCCCTGATGCAGCACGCCTCACAACGCTGCAACGTGAGGCTGCGCACCCTCGCCGGCGCCGTCGTCCGCCTTGAGCGGCCCGACGACCGGGCGGACCAGTGGTTCCCGGGCCGGGTGAGGCACCCGGCCCCCGCCCTGGACTCGCTGGCCATCGACGACGCCTCACGCGCGCACCGGGGCGCCGTGCTCGGTGCGGTCCTGTCGCAGACGCTGGCGGTCACCTCCACGCACATGGGCAACGTGCAGATCGGGGACCACGCGGCGGGCGGGCTGTGGCTGGAGAAGCACGCGGGGCTCAGCGAGGACTTCGTGGACTTCTTCGACTTCGTCGGCGATGAGGGCACGGCCTGCGCCCAGGCGGCCAAGGACATGGAACAGGTCACCGTGCACGACGTCGCCACGGACCCGGTGTTCACCGAGGACGCCCGGCGGGCGATCCTGGAGGCGGGCAGCCGCTCCGCCCACAGCGTGCCGCTGATCAGCGGCGGGCGTTGCGTCGGGATGGTCTCCGCCCATTTCGAGCGGCCCATCCAGGACCTCCACGCCGCGCAGCTCAGGGCCCTGGAGCACACGGGCCGCGAGGTCGGCCGCTGGCTGGCCTGGTACGACCGTACGGTCGTCCTCGACGCGCTCGAACACCTGCACGCGGCTGCCCGCCACCCGGACATGACGCGGGCCCGCCGCCGCTGAGCCCGTGCCGGCCGCGGCGCCGGGCCGCTGTGGGCGGTGGCGGCCGTGAACGCCACACCGGCGAACAGGCCGCACGATCGGTGCCCGCGAGGCGAACCAGGGGGGATGCGCCGGCCACGTACCAGCCAACTCTGCGTGCGGGCCGAGCGGTTGGAGGGGCGGGGCCGCATACTCGGTCCCGTCCCTCCGTCCCCTCGTGCTCCGGAGGCCTCCATGGCGCCGCTGTCCCGCCGTTCCGCCGTCGTCACCCTCGCCACCGCGGCCACCACCCTCACGCTGCCCGCCCAGCGGGCGGCCGCGCATCCGGCGCGCGTGCACCCCACACCCGCGCACCCCACGCCCGTGCGCCCCACGCCCGCGCATCCCGATCCCGTACACCCCACGCCCGCGCACCCCGCTCCCGTATGCCCCCCGCCGCGCCCACGCGCACAACGACTACCTGCACCGGCGGCCCCTGCACGACGCCCTGTCGCACGGCTTCACCAGCCTGGAGGTCGACATATTCCTCGTCGGCGGTGAACTCCTCGTCGCCCACGAGCCCGCACAGCTCGACCCCGCCCGTACCCTGCGCTCCCTGTACCTCGACCCACTGGCGGCCCGCGTGAAGGCCCACCACGGCACGGTGTACGCCGGTCACCGCCGGCCCGTGCAACTGCTCATCGACATCAAGGCCGACGGGGCGGCCGCGTACCGCGAACTCCACCGCCAACTGGCCCGTTACCGCTGGATGCTGCGCACCTGCGTCGTCGGCAAGGTCCGGCTCGGCGCCGTCACGCCCGTGATCTCCGGGGATCGCGCGGCCCGGGCGCCCATGGAGGCGCAAGCCGTCCGGTACGCCTTCTACGACGGCCGCCTCGACGACCTGGGCACCGCCGCCCCGGCCTCCCTCATGCCGCTGGTCAGCTCCAACTGGACCCATGGCTTCCGCTGGCAGGGCGCCGGTCCCTTCCCCGAGACCGAGCGCGCCCGGCTCCGCGCCCTCGTCGCCACGGCGCACCGCGAAGGCCGCCGCGTACGGTTCTGGGCCACGCCCGACGCGCCCGGGCCGGCCCGCGACGCCGTCTGGGCCGAACTGCTCGCCGCCCGCGTCGACCATCTCAACACCGACGACCTCGCCGGTCTCGCCCGCTTCCTCCGGACCCACGACGAGTAACGGGTCACCGCCAGGTAATACCCGTTCGGCCGACACGCCGTACGTCCGGACGGCGCCTCCGCTCCGCCAGACTGGCCGCCGAATGCCGCACACCGGGTGCGGCGACTGGCCGAGGAGGGCGACACATGGCCGTATCCATCTCCGTGGTGCTGCTTCTGCTGATCCTGGCGGTGATCTTCCTGCGCAACGGCGGACTGAAGATCTCCCATGCGCTGGTTTGCGGCCTGCTCGGGTTCTTCCTCGCGAGCACCAGCCTGGCGCCCACCATCTACAACGGCGTCTCCGCCACGGCCGACGTCGTCAGCGGCCTCAAGCCCTAGCCTCAGGGCTTGTTGTTGTCCTCTCCCCGTACGAAGACCCCGATGCCGTTCGGCACGGCACGCTGGACGCCGCCGCTGGGATGGTTCAGCACGCTCACCTTCGCCGCGCCGCCCTCCCGGGCCACCAGCGTGGAGGACCCGCCGCCGTCCAGGTTGACGGCGTCCGACGCGCCCAGGTCCCGCATCGCGTCCGCCACTTCGACGACGGTCAGCCCGCTGCGGAACCCCGGCGACCCGTCGAGCGCGAGCAGCAGCAGCCGCTGCCCGCCGTCCCGGATGCCCGCCGCCGTGCGTACCGCCGGTGTCACCTTGTCCATCCCGCTCAGCGGCTCCCCACCGCGCAGTACCGGATAGCCGCCCACCGCGAAGCGGTACGCGCCCGCCGCGGCGCCCTGCCCGTCCGCGACGAGCCCGTACGTGACCTTCACCTGGTCACCGACGGCCATCTCCCGCAGCTCCCGCGCCCCCGCCTCCCGTCCCACCAGCACCTCGGTGCCCGGCTCGATCGCGCCCCGCCCCGGCGTGTCCGCCACCGCGACGACCTTGCCACCGCGCACCGTCACCTCGTACGTCTCGGTGCTGCACGGCGCGTCCCGCTGTGTGTCCGTGCCACATGTGGCGCGCTTACGTGAGGCGGCGCCCCAGTCCTTGGTGAACACACCCACCGAACCCACCGGCAGCGCGTACTGGTTCAGCCCGCCCAGCGGCAGCTCGCCCTGCGGCGACGACACCGTCCCGTCCAGCGTCAGCTCGCCGATCCGGGCCACCCCGTCCTCGCCCACGCCCAGCACCTGGCGGGTGTTCGTACCGGGCGGCAGGGCGGGCCCGAACCGCTGCCCGTTCGGCACGGCGGCCTTCAGGGCGCGCCCGTCCGCGACGGCGGGGCCGACCGGGGCACCGGTCGCCTCGACACCCGGGTGCTGGCTCTCCGACAGGTGGAAGAAGTCACCGTTGACGCCGCCCACCGCACCCGCGTTGTCGGCGAGCGTGGACAGCGGGGAGCGCGCCGCGACCACCCCCGGATACAGCAGACCCATCGACACGCGCGCGTTGCTCAGGTCCACCGAGAGCAGATGGGCCCGCGCGGTGCCGCGCGAGGACCGGATGTCGAACCACCGGTACTCGACCCCGGCCGTGACCCGCTGCCAGGCGGGTGCCGGAGCGGCGGGCGGAGCACCCGCCAAGGAGGCGCCCAGCAGGGACGCCAGAACGAGCATCAGAAACGCACGGCCGCGCGGCACGGTCACAGTCCCCCCAGGGTCAAGGGCAACTCCCACAGGTCTCGGAAGAGTTGCCCTGCCGGGGCCTCCTACGAACCGGCCAGTCGCGAACGAATGAGGAAACGTACGCCATTCGGGGCCTCCAGGGAGAACCCGCTGCCCCGCCCCTCCACCACGTCCACGATCAGCCGGGTGTGGCTCCACACCTCGTACTGGGCCTTCGACATCCAGAACGCGACCGGCTCCGCCACCCCCTCCACGGTGAGCGACTCCAGCAGCACATCGGCGTCACCCGTTCGGAACTCCCCGGCCGGAAAACACATGGGCGCGCTGCCGTCGCAGCAGCCACCCGACTGGTGGAACATCAGCGGACCATGGGCCGCGCGCAGCTGCCGCACCAGCTCGGCGGCCGCCGGCGTCAGCTCCACGCGCGGGTACTGATTTCTCGTCACCATCCCCCAGGAGAACCACACCGGACGTTGCGACGGGGTTGCGTCGCCGGTCGCATCACCGGTCGCACCACCGGTCACGTCACCCGTCACGTCGCCGGTTGCGCGCCAACCACAGCCGCGCGAAGTCCACCGCATCGGCCATGCCCACGAGCCGGGAGCGCGCCGACCCCACCACACCCGCCCGTACCGAACCACCGCCGTACCGCTCCAGGTCCGCCCCCAGCTCGGCGAAGTCACCGTCGTCCAGCGCGACGTCCTCGTACTCCCACCACCGCCGCACCCCACCGGCCCGCACCACACAGCGGTACGTACGGCGTGGCGGCCGCGCCACCCGGTACTCGCCGAGATGGAACGCGGTACAGCTCGCGAAACCCGCCCCCAGCAACAGGATCTGCGCACGAAGGTCGTACAGCCGTGCGAGCGGCGAGTCCTCGCCGAGATGGCAGTCCGGACGATGGCCGGAGACGACCTTCTCGGCGTGCGGCCCCAGGGCGGCGAACGACGTCTGCGGGTGCGCGCTGCGCGCCGCGCCCGGCTGCCTGCGGACGATCTCGGGCAGCACCCCGATCCCGTCGTCGCACGGCATCGTGTCCGCGTCGTACGGCGGCATCGCCGCGCGCACGGCCGCCCGCTCCACCTCACCGAGCCCGCGCACCCGCTCCCGATGGGCCGGGGAAGTGTCCGAATTGCGTGCCGTGAACGCCGGGACCACCACGGTGCCGTCAGGCCCGAGCGCGCCCCGCACCGCGCGCAGCACCGCCTCGCCGCCGCCCACCACGGCCCCCACCGCCCGTAAGGACGCGTGCACCAGCAGGAACCCGCCCGGCTCGACGCCCAGCTCGGCGAGCTGCACGGTGAGCTGACGCTCCGTATGAAGCCCGGTCCCGGTCAAAGCCACCGGCCCATCGTAGAGGCCTCCACGGGCCGCGTCGGCCCACAGAAACAGCCAACTCCGACCCGCCCCGTCAGGACGGCGTCAACACGCGCCGCCGCCCCGTCAGCATGGCGTCAACGACGCACCACCGACGGCGCCGCCCGGGCATACCGTCGAGGTCCCTCTCCTTTCGAGGACCTTCCAGGAGGACCCATGGCGCAGCTTCCGTGCGGTGACGATCCGGAGCCTTCAGAACCCGCCCCGGCCGGGCCCCTGTACGTTCCCGTCCGGCCGGGGCCCCTGGGGTGTGCGGTACGGCTGTTCCGCACCCCGCCCGGCGGCCGCACCGCCGTCTGCTTCACCACCGAGCACCGGCTCACCACCGCGCTCGGACCGCACCAGGCGTGGATCAGGCTCGCCCACCCCGCACTGCGGACACTCACCGCACCCCTGGGCGTCACCACCGTCACCGTGGACCCCCGGTTCACCGCACCCGCCGCGATCGCCGTGCCCGCCCCCATGCCCCCGCGAACCGGGCTCCTAGAGGCCGGGCTCCCAGAGGCCGGGCTCCCGCGCGCCGGTTGCCTGCCGACCGGCTGAAAGGACCGCCCATGACCACGCTCCACACCCGCGCGGCCACCACGGCGACGCCCGACGAGGACGGCCTTTCCCTCTGGCCCGCCTCGACCGGGCGGCTGCCCGACGGCGACCTGGCGGTGGGCGGCGTTCCGCTCGCCGCGATAGCCGACCGGTTCGACACGCCCGCCTACGTCCTGGACGAGGACGAGGTACGCGCCCGCTGCCGCGCCTACCGGCACGCCTTTCCCGGCGCCGAGGTGTTCTACGCCGCCAAGGCGTTCCTGTCCCGCGCCATGGTGCACTGGGCCGACGACGAGGGCCTCGGCCTCGACGTGTGCTCCGCGGGCGAGCTCGAGCTCGCGGTCACCGCCGGCTTCCCGCCCGAGAACATCGTGCTGCACGGCAACGCCAAATCGCCGCACGACCTGGACACCGCGCTGCGGCTCGGCGTCGGGCGCATCGTCATCGACAGCCCGTCCGAAATCGCCCGCCTGGCCTCCGCCCTGGGCCCCGACGGACGCCAGAAGGTGATGGTCCGGGTGGTGCCCGGCATCAGCGCGGGCGGCCACGACAAGATCCGCACCGGCACCGAGGACCAGAAGTTCGGCCTGTCCATCAGCGACGGGTCGGCCCAGCACGCCATCGCCCGCGTCCTGGACCGGCCGCAGCTCGAACTGACCGGCCTGCACTGCCACCTCGGCTCGCAGATCGACTCGGCCAAGCCGTACGCCACGGCCGTGCGCCGCCTGGTCGGGCTGATGGCGCGCGTCCGCGACTCCCACGGTGTCGTCCTGCCCGAGCTGGACCTGGGCGGTGGCCACGCGGTCGCTTACCGGCCCGGCGAACGGGCCCTCGACATCACCGCACTCGCCCGCACGGTCCTCGCCGCCCTCGCGGACAGCTGCGCCGCCGCCCGCCTGCCCGTACCCCGCCTGCTCATCGAACCCGGACGCGCCATCGTCGGCCCCGCCGGCATCGCGCTCTACCGCGTCCTGACCGTGAAACGCACGGGCGACCAGTTCTTCGTCGCCGTGGACGGCGGCATGAGCGACAACCCCAGGCCCGCCCTGTACGGCGTGCGCTACACCCCCCGCCTCGTCGGCCGGCACCCGACCGCCCCTCCCCGCACGGTCACCGTCGTCGGGCGGCACTGCGAGGCGGGCGACGTCCTGGCGGCCGGCGTCGAGCTGCCCGGCGACATCCACCCCGGCGACCTCCTCGCCGTCCCGGTCGCCGGCGCCTACCACCTGTCCATGGCCTCCGGCTACAACCTCGTCGGCCGCCCACCGGTCGTCGCCGTCGCCGAAGGCCACGCCCGGCTGCTCGTCCGCCGCGAGTCACTGGCCGACTTCCGCACCAGGGACGTCGGCCTGTGAGCCGCCGGACCGGATTGCCGGGACCGGATTGCCGGGACCGGATTGATGCTCCTATTGGTCGTCAAGCGTGGGGAGGTGCTCGCAGGAGCGAGGTACCTT
>NZ_NBCN01000049.1:0-22044 GCF_002099185.1 Streptomyces sp. CB03238
CGAGCTGCCCGACTTCACCTGGGAGCGCACCGACCGCGTCGACGCCCTTCGCAAGGCGGCGGGCATATGAACGGGGACAGCGAGATGGTGATGTCGCCACGCCCGCGCTTGTCGCTCTCGTGGGACGACGGGCGCATCCTCGCGGTCGATCAGCGGGCATTGCCGCGTGACTACCGCCTGCTGCGGCTCGAGACGGTGGACCAACTGATCGACGCCATCACGTCGCTCGCCATTCGTGGAGCGCCCGCCATCGGTCTGGCCGGTGCCCTGGGGGTGGCGCTCTCCGCCTACCGGCACAGCTCGGACGGCAGGACCGATGAGGCGTCCGTGAAGGCCGATGCCGGGCGGCTGTCCGCCGCCCGGCCCACCGCCGTCAATCTGGCCTGGGCCGTCCGCCGGGCCGTGAGGCGGCTCGCCGACGGGCCCGAGGCCGTCCTCGCCGAGGCCATGGCCATGCTGGAGGAGGACGCCACGGTCAACCGAGCCGCCGTCGTACGGGCCGCCGACCTGGTGCAGTCGTCGGTCCCGGACCGGCCGGTTCGCATCCTCACCCACTGCAACACCGGTCGGCTGGCAACTGCCGCCTTCGGCACCGCACTTGGCGCGATCATCGAGTTGCACGGGCGCGGCCGGGTCGCCGAGGTGCTCGTGGACGAGACCCGGCCACTGCTCCAAGGGGCCCGGCTCACCGCATGGGAGTTGGGTGAGGCGGGTGTGCCGTACCGGCTGTGCGTGGATTCCGCCGCCGCCGCTGCCATGGCCCGGGGGATGGTGGACTGCGTGCTGGTGGGAGCCGATCGCATCGCCGCGAACGGGGACGTGGCGAACAAGATCGGCACGTATGGTCTCGCGGTCGCCGCCGCGCGACACGGAATCCCCTTCGTGATCGTCGCTCCGGAGTCCTCCTGGGACCGCGAGCTGGCCGACGGGTCGGGGATCGTGGTGGAGGAGCGCGACCCGGGTGAAGTGACGGGATTCGCGGGAGTCGAGGCCGCCCCGGCCGGTGCCGCGGTGTTCAACCCCGCCTTCGATGTCACCCCGGCCGAACTGGTCACCGCGATCGTCTCGGAGGCCCAGGTGTTCCGGCCCCACGGTTCCCCCAGCACGAGTTACCCGCGTGAGGTGTCGGCATGACTCATACGGCCATCGACGACGGCGAACGCGTACGCGTCGGAAGTGAACTCGCGGCGTTCTCGCGAGCCCTGTACGAGCGCGGCTGGATGCCGGGCACCGCCGGCAACCTCTCGGTGCGCCTGCCCGGCGGGGCGGCCCTGATCACCGCCAGCGGCCGGGACAAGGGGGACATGACCGCGGAGGACATGGTCGTCGTGCGGGCGGACACGGGAGAGGAGGCAGCCCCAGGGCAGCTGCGGGCGTCGGCCGAGACGACGATCCACTCCGCGATCTACCGGACCACGGACGCGGGTGCGGTCATCCACGTCCACTCCCCTTACGCCACGGCCGTCGCGTGCCGCACCGGCCACCGTACGCGCCTGACCTCGCTGCGCGTCGAGCGGCTCGAGCTGCTCAAGGGCCTGGGCCTGGCCGACCCGACACGCACCGAGGTGCCCGTCTTTCCCAACTGGCCCGAGGTTCCGCGGATCGCCGTCGATGTGGCCGATCACCTGGCTGCCACGCCACACGCACCTCCTGTTCTTCTCATCACCGACCACGGCATCACCACATGGGGACGCGACCTCGCCCAGGCCCGTAACCGGCTGGAGTGCCTGGAATCGATCTGCCAGCTGCTGCTACTCGCCGGACCCGGGCTGCCCGCGGAAGGAAAGGAAGGCTGAACTCATGACCCTGCTTCAGGTCATGCCGGAGGACGATCCCGAGAGGGTGCTGCTGCGCACCCGGGACCACGACCGCATCGCGGAGGCCCTGCAAGCCTGCTCGGTGGCGTTCGGCCGCTGGCCGCTGCGCGGCACCATCACACCGGACACCAGCCCGGCGGACGTGCTGTCCCGCTACCACGCCGAGATCGACGAACTCTGCGCGCGGGAGGGGCTGCAACTGGTGGACGTCGCCCAGCTCCACCCGGAGGAGAGCCCCGAGTGGGAGGAACGGGCGGCCAAGGCGCGGTCCACCTTCCTCGAAGAGCACCGGCACGCCGAGGACGAGGTGCGCTTCTTCGCCCACGGCACGGGTTGCTTCTACCTCCACCTCGACGGCCGGGTCCACGCGGTGGTGTGCGAGGCGGGCGACCTGCTCTCCGTGCCGGCGGGCACCCGTCACTGGTTCGACATGGGCCCCCGCCCGGAGTTCGCCGCGATCCGCTTCTTCGAGAAGGAGGACGGCTGGGTGGGCGACTTCACCGGCGACCCCATCGCCCAGCGGTTCCCCCGCCTCGACGCGCTCCTGGCGCCGGAAGCGGCGACGTGATCATGTCGGGGGTGCGGGCGGTGGTCCTCGACATCGAGGGGACCACAGGCTCCGCCTCCCACGTGCACGAGGTGCTCTTCCCGTACGCGCGGGAGCGCTTCGCCGACTGGTTCGCGGCCCACCGGGGCGAGCCTCCATGGACAGCGCTGATGGAAGAGATACGGACCCACACCGGTGATCCTCGCCTCGACGAGGGCGGGGCGGTCGCGGCGCTGACCGCCTGGTCCGACCGGGACGTCAAGGCACCGCCGCTGAAGAGGATCCAGGGGCTCATCTGGGCCGAGGGTTACGCCCGCTCCACGCTGACCGGCCACGTCTACGACGACGTGCCCGCGGCCCTGACCCGATGGCGGCAGGCGGGTATCGACCGTTACGTCTACTCCTCGGGGTCGGCAACAGCCCAGCGCGACTGGTTCGCGCACAGCGACCACGGCGACCTCAGCGCGCTCCTGAACGGCTACTTCGACCTGGCCGGCGCGGGCGGCAAACGGGACCCGGAGTCCTACCGGGCCATCACACGTGCCATCGGCGTCCCCGCACACGAAACGGTCTTCTTCAGCGACGTGGGAGAGGAGCTGGACGCGGCCACCGCCGCGGGGTGGAGGGCTGTGGCCGTACGGCGCCCCGGGGACCCGCGCGGTCCGGAGGTGGCCGGACACCCGACGGTCCCCGCGCTGGACGACATTCGGCTGCACGGAAGAACAAGACGGGAAAAGGAAACACGGACATGAACGTCAGCGGCAACACCCCGGTGGCCGACATCGGCGTGATCGGAGGCAGTGGCTTCTACGAACTGCTGGCCGACGCGGAAGAGGTCCGGATCGACACGCCCTACGGTCCACCGTCCGATGCCCTGATGCTGGGCACGGTCGAGGGGCGGCGCGTGGCGTTCCTGCCCCGGCACGGCCGTGGGCACCGCATCCCGCCGCACAGGATCAACTACCGGGCGAACCTCTGGGCGATGCGGTCCGTCGGCGTGCGGCGGATCCTGGCCCCCTGCGCGGTCGGCTCCCTGCGGCGCGAGCTCGGCCCGGGCACCATCGTGGTCCCCGACCAGATGGTGGACCGGACCAGCGGCCGGATCCAGACCTTCTACGACGAAGGTGCCGTCCACGTCTCGTTCGCCGACCCCTACTGCGAGCACGGCCGTGAAGCGCTCCTCAAAGCAGCTGCCGCGGCCGGGATCGAGGCGGTCGACGGCGGCACGATGGTCGTGGTCGAGGGGCCCCGGTTCTCCACCCGCGCCGAGTCGCAGTGGTTCGCGGCGGCCGGCTGGTCGCTGGTGAACATGACCGGGCACCCCGAGGCGGTCCTGGCCCGGGAACTCGCCCTCGGCTACGCCGCCGTGGCCCTCGTGACCGATCTGGACGCGGGCATCGACGCGACGGAGAGCGTTGCCCAGGAAGAGGTCTTCAAGGTCTTCGCCGAGAACACCCAGCGCCTGCGCCGTGTCGTGCTCGATGCCATCGGAATACTCCCCGAGAGCAGCGACTCCCCCTCCACCCGCGCACTCGACGGCATGACCTTGCCCTTCGACCTGCCCTGAGCCGGTGGGGCGGCTCTGAGCGGCGACCCGGGCGTCGCCATCGTCTTCGCGCCCTGGTCGTCGTGGCGCTGAGGGCTGCCGTTCAACTGCATCGCCTGGGTCAGGCGGACGAGGAAGAGGCGAGCGGCGCGCCTGCTTCCGCGTGGCCGGTGCAGTCATGGCGTCCGCCCGAGGCGACGGGCGAATGCCACGCGCCTGATCAGTATGTTCCGTTCGACCTGGAAGGCCGAGTTCTATGTCACCGCCAGCGATCACCGCGCCATCGGCGAGCAGCGGCGCCGATACGTCAGCCGGCGCGGCACCCCCCGAACCCGCGACGGGGGTGAAGGGCCGGCTCGCCTCCCGTAAGGGTCTGGTGCTTGCCTGTGCCGTTCTGTTCGTCGTTCTCCTCGCCTCGATGGTGGTGGCCATCGGTCGGGGGGCCGCCGTGATCACGCCGGGGGAGACCGCCCGGTATCTGTGGGCGGCTGTCAGTGGCGGCCGCATCGCCGCGGACGAGGTGACCACGTACCAGATCATCTGGCAGATCCGTACGCCACGGGTGCTGCTCGCGGCGCTCGTGGGGGCTGGGCTCAGCGCGATCGGCGTGGCCATCCAGGCCATGGTGCGCAACGCGCTCGCCGACCCCTTCGTGCTGGGCGTCTCCTCCGGCGCGTCCGTCGGAGCCGTCGCTGTCACGGTCACCGGAGGACTGGCGGCGCTCGGCATCTACGCGGTGTCGGCCGGTGCCTTCATCGGGGCCCTGGTCGCGTCGCTCCTGGTGTACGTCGCCTCCTCCAGCCGGGGCACGCTCTCCCCGCTGCGTCTCGTCCTGACGGGCGTGGCCATGTCGCTGGGCTTCCAAGCGGTGATGAGCCTGATCATCTACTTCGCGCCGGACAGCGAGGCGACCAGCATGGTCCTGTACTGGACCATGGGCAGCTTCGGCGCCGCGAGCTGGGGTGCGCTCCCGGTCGTGTCCGTGGTCGTCATTCTCGGCCTGGTCGTGTTGTACCGGTACGGCCGCGCCCTGGACGTGCTGGCCCTCGGGGACGAGACCGCCGCGAGCCTGGGCATCAGCCCCGACCGGCACCGCAAGGCCCTGCTCGTCCTGGCCTCGCTCGTGACGGGAGTGATGGTCGCCGTCAGTGGCGCCATCGCCTTCGTCGGACTGGTCATGCCCCACGTGGTGCGCATGGTCGTCGGCGCCACCCACGCACGCGTACTGGCCGTGGCGCCACTGGCCGGAGCGATCTTCATGGTCTGGGTCGACCTGGTGTCCCGGACGTTGGTGGCACCGCGCGAGCTGCCCCTGGGCGTCATCACCGCTCTCGTCGGGGTGCCGGTGTTCGTCACCCTGATGCGCCGCAAGGGCTACATGTTCGGAGGCCGCTGAAGATGGAACTCAGGCTTGACGGGCTCTCTGTGGTGACCGACGGCAGGAGCCTGGTACGTGACCTGTCCCTGGACGTGGAAACCGGCCAGGTCGTGGGCCTGGTCGGCCCGAACGGAAGCGGCAAGTCCACCGCCCTCAGGTGCGTGTACCGTGCCCTCCGCCCCAGCTCCGGCACCGTCTGGGTGGGCGAGGACGATCTCTCCCGCCTGACAGTGCGCCGCTCCGCGCAGGTCATCGCGGCCATGACCCAGGACGGCGTCGTCGATCTCGACTTCACGGTCGAAGAGGTCATCGCACTCGGACGCGCACCGCACCTTCAGGGCAACCAGGCGCTCAGCCGCCGGGAGTGGGAGCTGTGCGAACGCGCGATGGACCGGCTCGACATCCGCCACCTCGCCCGGCGCGGAGTCCTGACGCTCTCGGGCGGGGAGCGCCAGCGTGTCCTGCTGGCCCGGGCGCTCGTCCAGGAGCCGAAGATCCTGGTGCTGGACGAGCCGACCAACCACCTCGACGTACGCCACCAGGTCGAACTGCTCTCGCTCCTGCGCGGCTCGGGACTCACCGTCCTGGTCGTGCTGCACGACCTCAACCTCGCCGCGGCCGCCTGCGACCGCCTCGGGGTTCTCCGCGATGGCCGCCTTGTCACCACCGGCACGCCCGAGGACGTACTCACCACCGACCTCGTCCATGAGGTGTTCGGCGTCAAGGCCAGCATCGTGTCCCACCCGCTGACGGGTGATCCGCAGTTGTTGTATTCGCTCAATCCCTCCCTGTGAAAGGCACCACCAGGTCATGACCATGACTCGATCTCCCCGCTCGGTGCGGCAGCACGCCATCCTCAGCTCCGCGCTCGCGGCCACACTGCTGCTCAGCGGCTGCGGCGCCGAAGTGGAAACGGACGCCAAGGCATCCAAGAAGGTCACCGTCAAGAGGTGCGGTGAGCCGGTCGAATACACGATCCCCAAGCGCGCCGTGGCGTACGAAGGCGGAAGCGCCGACAAGCTGTTCAGCCTCGGGCTGGTCGACCACGTGCACGGCTACGTGATGCCGCCGGCGAACCCGCCGGTGGAGGAGTCACCGTGGGCGAGCGACTATGCCAAGGTGAAGATGCTCAGTAAGGATCTCCTCAACAAGGAACTCGTGGTCGAGGCCAAGTCCGATTTCGTCCTGGCCGGCTGGAATTCGGGCTTCAAGGATGAGCGGGGCATCACCCCGGAGATCCTGGACAAGCTCGGGATCCAGAGCTTCATGCACACCGAGAGCTGCTTCAACTACCCCAAGTACCCGGAAAAGCTCACACCGTTCGAGGCCCTTTACACCGACCTCGACCGGCTGGGCAAGATCTTCCAGGTCGAGGACAAGGCGGACGCGGTCGTCGGTGGGCTGAAGAAGCGGGTGGAGGCCGTCAAGGCGAAGGCACCCAAGGGCGATCCGGTCCCGGTCTTCCTCTACGACTCGGGCACCGACCAGCCCTTCACCGCGGGCAACCAGGTCCCGCCCAACGACATCATCAAGACCGCCGGCGGCAAGAACATCTTCGACGGCCTCGACCAGCGGTGGACGCAGGTGAACTGGGAGGCCGTCGCCAAAGCGGAGCCGGAAGTCATCATGATCCTCGACTACGGGGACCTGCCCGCCCAGAAGAAGATCGACTTCCTGAAGAAGTCCCCCCACACGAAGGGGCTGCCTGCCGTCAAGAAGAACAACTTCTTCATCCTCGACTACAACGAGGGCATCAGCGGGCCGCGCAACATCGACGGCCTGGAGAAGTTCGCGAAGTACCTGGGTGAGCTCAAGAGCTGACCGAGTCACAGCGCGCCAGGGCCGTGTCCGATCGCACGGCCCTGGTGCTCCGAGCCGCGAGCAACTGGGCCCGGGCGGCTTGCTCCGTCGGGGGTAGCGTCGAGGCGAGCCCCGCGTCGCGGCAGCCGCCACCGTCGGTGGCATGGATCGCGCCTCGCGGGACTACTCGTCGCCTCGGTCGACGGGTCGGGGCCGCGTGGGGAACCGTTTTGCTCACATCGAGGAAGGCCGCAGATGACCAGGAACGCTGCGAGTGAGGCCGACCGCGCCGATCAAGGGCTCGGCTATGCCGTCAACGGCCCGTACTACGACCTGATTTTCCCCGAGCAGGTACGGGTTTCACTGACGGACGCCCTGCGGCGGCTGGTGGCCGGGGCCGGCGCGGTTGCGGAGATCGGTCCTGGCACCGGGGTCTTCACCGAGCTCCTGCTGGAGTTGCTCGGACCGGACGGGGAGATCTTCGCGATCGAGCCGACGCGCATCATGCGCGCAGCTCTGGTGACGCGGCTGTGTCGCATACCGGCAGCCGCGGACACGGTGACCGTGCTGCCTGAGGACGCGCTGGAAGCCGAGGTGGACGTCCCGCTGGACGCCGTGGTGATGTTCAACATCATCATGCACTTCTCGCCGGAGCAGCGGGTCCGGCTCTGGCACAAGTGGGCCGACGCGCTCCGCCCCGGCGGCTTGCTGATCACGGAGTCGCAGCACCCTCAGACGGCGAGTGCGGTCCCGCTGTCGGTGATCCCTGGCGGCACGCTGGGACGACACCGCTACGACACGCTGGCGCGGGCGGACGTGCTGGGGGAGGACCTGATCCACTGGGTGATGACCTACCGGACCTGGCGCGGCGACGACCTGCTCCGGGAAGAGACCGCAGAATTCGACTGCCATGTCATCTCCGACGAGACGCTGGCCACCGAGCTGTCGGCGGTGGGCCTCGAACGTCACTCGCCCGCGCCCGAAGGTATCCACGCGTGGCGCAGGGTGTCCTGATCTTTCTACGGATCACCCCGCGGACGCGGGGTGGTCGTCCACGACAGCGAGGGCTTGAAGCCCATGGTGGCGGGTCATCCGACGAGACACGATTCCCACCGCGGCCCTGGAGACCGGCCGGGAACCGGCCGGCCTCCACGCTCGCCCCGCCGTCGGTGGGGCTGTGGACGCTGGGGTTCCTGTACGGCGAACGGACGCGCGATCTTGTCGGAGTCTGCTACGACGGCATCGGGCCGCTCAACACCACGATGGCGGCCACCCTGGGGTCCTTGCGGCCCGCGTCGGACTTCAGCGCGTGCTTCATCCGAGTGCCAAGCGACCGCCGCGGGCGCGAAGGTTCGCAGCCTTGGCTCCCGTGCCGGCCGGCCTCCCGGACTCCGGCACCTCCGCCTGGTCGAGGACGTCGTTCCACAACCGGGTGAGGTGGACGTGCGTCCAGGAGTACGTCCGCTGGTGGAGCGGCACCTGCAACTGCTGCGTCCACCCCTGCACCAGGCCCGCGAACACCGTCTCTTTGGCCTGCACGTCGTCCCCCTCGTCGGTGGTGCCACCGCCGGACCCCGACCGGGTCCGGTGCTTCCCGGGGACGACGACAGGGCCCCGCTGGAGGTCTGGTACCGGAAACCGGACGGACCTGGTGCCCACACCGCACCGGTGTCGGGGGCTGATCAGTCGGATCAGTCGAAGGAGCCGTGCCGTCCCGATCCGGAGGCGAAGCGCGCGGCGCCGGACAGGGTCTCCCCGGAGGACAGGGACACCATGCCGTGCCGCAGCTCGGCCGTCAGTGCCTCGGGCTCCGGCAGGCCGTGCTGCTCGCGCACCGCGAGCCGGTCGTGACGCAGGCAGGTCTGGGGGAAGGCGGCGATGTGACGGGCCAGTTCCTCCGCCGCGTGCCGGGCCTGTCCGGGCGGTACGAGGCGGTTGGCGAGCCCGATCGCGTACGCCTCCGAGGCCAGGACCGGGCGGCCGGTCAGGATCAGATCCATGGCGCGGCTCTCGCCGATCAGCCGGGGCAGCCGGACCGTGCCGCCGTCGATGAGCGGCACGCCCCACCGGCGGCAGAACACCCCGAGGACCGCGTCCTCCTCGACCACCCTGAGGTCGCACCAGAGGGCCAGTTCGAGGCCGCCGGCCACGGCGTGCCCGGCGACGGCCGCGACGACCGGCTTGGTCAGCCGCAGCCGGGTCGGCCCCATCGGCCCGTCGCCGTCGGGCGCCACCCGGTTGCCGCGTCCGGTGCCGACGGCCTTGAGGTCGGCGCCCGCGCAGAACGTGCCGCCCTCGCCCCACAGCACGGCGACCGAGGCGTCGTCGTCCGCCTCGAACGCCCGGAAGGCATCGGCCAGGAGGCGGGCCGTCGGGCCGTCCACGGCATTGCGGGCGGCGGGCCGGGAGAGCACCACGGTCGTCACGGGGCCGTCGCGCTCCACACGGACGGCCGGGGAAGCCTGGGAAGTCGGGGAATCGGTCATGGCGGCATTGTCGCCCGGTCGGCGGGCGGCGGCCAGAGGGTGATTCGGCGGCGGATGATAAGGCATCAGCAAGGGTGACTTTGTTGATGTGTACCAGCCCACATTTTTTCCTCACATGTCCCACACGAATGCGGACCGACACAATCCGGCCGGGCGGCGGAGCGGGTCGAGCCGTGTGGTACTTGGGTCAGAACCGTTCCGTGTGTGCCGCGCGCGGTCGTACTCCCTGGTGGCACATCAAATGGAACGCCGCATTCCGTGCTACTCGTGAGTTCTGAACTCGTCCGCACAAGTCGTCTTTCAGTCAAAGATTGGCGTCAAGTCATATGTTGCACAGCCATACCGGTGGTTGATCGGACAGGAGCTGTCAATTCCACTTTGACTCCCCCCGGGTGATCTCCAAGACTGCGCCCGACCACCTGGCACGCGTTCGGGAACCGCGTGCGGGACCTAGCAGGGGGACCGGAACCAGAATGAAGAACAGCAACACGAACTCCGCCCGTGTGCGGAGAGCCGTCACACGCGGTCTCGTGACCGCCACCGCGCTCGCCTCCGTCACCGCCGTCGCCGCGCCGCAGGGCGCCGTCGCAGCCCCGCCGGCCGCCCCGGCCGCAGCGGCCGGCATCGGCACCACCGACACGCAGCGGGTCGACGCCGCCGCCGTGGTGCGCCTCGAGCCGAGCCCGGACGTACTGCTGCTCAGCGACCACGACTTCATCCACGCCCTCTGGCAGAAGGCCCGGGACGGCGGGGAGACGTTCGACGCGGTGCGGCAGGCCGCCGAAGCCGCCATGATGAGCGAGGCGGCTGAGGACCACGTCCAGTTCATCGTCACCGGCATCCACGAGGCGTACGCCGTCGACAAGCAGCGCGAGAAGGACAAGGCCGACGCCGCCCGCGCCGCGCGGCTGGCCAAGTCCCAGGCCCTGATAGCGATCGGCATCCCGAACAGCCCGGACCTGCTGGACCTGAGCGACGACAATTTCATCCGCGCCGTGATGCGCCACGAGGCCGCCGGACCCGAGGTCCGCGCCGCCGCCGCGACGGCCCTGGCCGCGGACCCGGCCGCCTGGCAGGAGTTCATCACCAACGGCGCCCGCGAGGCCCACCAGCGCGACGTGGCCAACGAACTGAAAGAACTGGAGGAGAAGGACCGCGCGGAGGCCGAGCGCCGCAGGGAGATCGCCGCCCGCACCAACGCGGCGGCACTGTTCCGCATCACACCGTCCGAGGCCATGCTGGCCCTCAGCGACGACAACTTCATCCGCGAACTGCTGCGCGTCGCACCGGCCGACGCCAAGACCAGCGAGCTGTACGCGGCGGCGCAGCGCGCGGTGCTCAGCCCCGACCCGGCCGTGTGGAAGCAGTTCATCCACACCGGCGCCGAAGAGGCGTACAAGAAGGACGACGAGGCGCGCCGCAAGCAGATCGCCGACGCCAACCGCCGGCTCGCCATCCAGATCCAGGCCGCCGCCGAGAAGACCGGCGTCAACCCTCACCTGGTCGCCACCGCGAAGAAGGCCCTGGCCGGCACCGACGAGCACATCGCGAAGTTCCTCACCGCGGAGAGCCAGTACCGGGCGAAGCGCCAGTCGTTCCAGCCGGCGAGCGGCAAGCCGGCGGGCTTCTACGTCCGGCAGTCCACGCCCGACGCCGGGGAGGCGTTCATCGCCCCGCTGTCCACGGGCTCCAAGCAGACCGACCGGGAGGACGGCACCTGGGTCGTCGTCCCCGCGCTCAACGGCCAGCCGGGCTGCTACTCCTTCGAGTCCTCCCGCAAGCTCGGCCACTACCTCACGCACAAGGACCTCCGCGTCAGGATGGCCGCGAGCGACAACAGCACCCAGTTCCGCAAGGACGCCACCTGGTGCGCCAAGAAGGGGCTGAGCGGCTCCGGCACCTCCTTCGAGTCGGCCGGCCAGCCCGGCCGCTTCCTGCGCGAGTACTACGGCGACCTCTTCGTGGCCAACAAGTCCGCCAAGAACCGCTTCGACGTCGAGAAGGACTTCGCCCAGGACGCCTCCTGGAAGATCGTCACCCCGCTCGCGCGCTGACCGACGGGCGGTGGTCACCCCGCTCGCGCGCCGGCCACCCGCCCGCCGGGCCCTCCCCCTTCAGACCTGAGAAGAACGGAAGCACCCCATGTCCCGGATCGTCCGATCCGCCCTGGCCGTCGCGGCCGGTGTCGCCGCGCTCGCCGGCGGCGTCACCGTGGCCGTCGCCGACGAGGCGCGCCCCCAGCCGACCCCCGCCGCCACCACCGTGTCCACGTCCACCGTGAACGCCGGTGACGCCAGGGCCGCCGCCACCGCGGCCTCGACGCCCTCGGCCGTGCAGCTCAGGGCCGTCCACAGCGACAAGTGCCTCACGACCCCCAACGCCAGCCTCCGCAACGGCGTCAACAGCGTCCAGTCGACCTGCGTCGCGGACGCCGAGAACCAGCGCATCGACATGGTCCCCACCGGCGCCGGCACCTTCGAACTGCGTTTCGGACACAGCGGCAAGTGCCTGGACGTGGAGGCCGCCGGCACCACGACCGGCACGGTCGTCCAGCAATGGTGGTGCGTGGGAGCGCAGAACCAGCGCTGGCGCCTGGTGATGGTCGACATCGCCAACGAGCTGTACGAGCTGCGGCCCGCCCACACGCCGACCGGCGCGAACCGCTGCCTGGACATCGAGTCCTCCAGCAAGGCGGACGGCGCGATCGCGCGGCTGTGGGCCTGCAACGGCACGCCCGCCCAGCAGTGGCGCATCCACCCCGTCACGGCCGCCTGAGCCCCCGTACACGCGAGAGAAACGGATCCCCACATGTCTCGGATCATCCGGGCCGTCCTGACCGCGGGCGCGACCGTCGCCGTCCTCGCCGGTACGGTCACCGCCGTCCAGGCCGACGGTGACCCCGGCGCGCCCACCGCCTCCGGCACCGCCGCCGAGGCGGCGCGCGAGGCGGCGGCCGTCGCCGCCGCAGCGCGGGCGGAGGCCCTCGCCCGCTCCAGGATGGCCCAGCAGGTCGTCACCTTCACCGCCGCCCACAGCGGCAAGTGCCTCGAGATCGAGGGCGGCAAGACCACGGACGGCATCAACGTCCAGCAGTACGCCTGCAACAGCACCGACGCCCAGAAGTGGAACGCCGTCGCCGCGCGCGGCGGAACCTTCGAGATGCGCAACGTCAAGAGCGGCAAGTGCCTCGAGATCCAGGGTAAGAGCGTCAAGTCCGGCGCGGCCGTCCAGCAGTTCGCCTGCGGCCAGGGGGAGCACCAGCGCTGGCGCATGATGCTGGTCGACCCCGTGCGCGAGCTGTACGAGCTCCAGCCCGCTCACGCCGAGGGGATGTGCGTCGACGTGCCCAGCCAGAAGCAGGACAACGGCATCGACGCCCAGCTCTACACCTGCAACCGCACCGACGCCCAGCTGTGGCAGGTCCGGCCGGTCGCGTGAACCGGCCGGACGGCGCGCACGCGTGCGCCCGTTGAACGCCGCGAAGGGGCGGAGCCGCACCAGCGGCCCCGCCCCGGCGGCCGTGAACCGTACTTCACTTCCCGAGGGGGCCTTGAGTTGAGTCGTCAGTGGAGATGCGCGCGGGCGGTGACCGTCGGCGCACTGGCCGGCGCGATCGCACTCGCGGGCGGCATACCGGCATGGGCCAGTGCCGGCGTCCCGGCCGCCGGACCGCAGCGGGTGGCGTCCACGGCCGGCGCCGTACCGGCCGGCCTGCCGGCGCAGGCGCAGGAGCTGTCACCGGAGCTGGCCGCCGCCGTCGAGGAGGCCCGCAAGCGGGTGACGTCGATGGCGAAGACCCACCCGGCCGCCGAGGTGCGGACCTCGGCGTGGAACGCCCTGCGCAGTACCCGGGGGGACCAGGCACTCCTGGAGTGGCTCGCTCCCGGCGGCGGCTTCGACGCCGCGAAGCAGCGCGCCCGGGACACCCGCGCCCGCAACAGGGCGTTCTGCGAGCGGGTGATCGCCACCCACACGGCGGAGTTCTCCCCGCACGTGCGGGCCGCCGCGACGCGGGCGCTGAAGGGCAGCGTCGCCGAGCAGGCCGCGTTCGTCGCCTCCGGGTACGCCGAGGCCCAGCGTCGCGACCGCGCCGCGCGCGAGGCCGGCGAGCAGCAGCGGCTGGACGTCGCCGCCGCCGACCGCGAGTTCGTCCGCGTTCTCGGCGCGCAGGACCCGGGCGAGCAGGTGCGGGTCGCGGCCCAGTGGGCGCTGCGGCCGGGGGCCACGGACGACGACGTGGCGGAGTTCTTCGGCTACGGCTGGGCCACCGGCGCCACGCTGGACCTGACGGCCTACCGCACCCGGGTGGCCGACGCGGAGGCGGTCCGCCACCACACGCTGACCCGCCTGATCGCGGAGGCGACGGCGGCCGAGGCGGCCGTGGCCGGCGCGGCGGACGCCGCCCGTGCCCGCGCCGAGGCCGAGCGCGCCTGGCAGGCGGTGTCCGAGCACGCCGGTGCGGCTCAGCGCGCCTGGCAGGCCGAACAGGCCGCCGCTGCCGCCCAGGCGGAGAACTGGCGGACCGTCGCCCAGCTGTCCCGCGAGTCCGCCGAACGCCTCTGGCAGGCGATCTCCGGCACCGCCGACGGCCACGAGGCCGCCTGGTCCGGGGAGCGGGCCGCGGCGGACGAGGCGGCGGCGTTCTGGAAGTCCATGTTCGACCGCGCCCAGGACGGTGAGAGCCGCGCCCGGGGCTGAACCCGGAAGTCCGGCCGGCCAACGACCACCCGCCCGTGACCGGGGCGGGATTTTCTCGATCATTCGTCTAGGGGGATTCCCGTGAGGGGAAGAGTCCGGCCCAGAGCCGGAAGGCTGCGCGTCGGCGTGGCCGCGCACGTACGGAAGGCGGTGTCCGCGGCGATCGCCGTGGCGGTGCTCGGCACCGTCACAGGTGAGGCCGCCGCCGCGACCTCCGTACGCACCGAGCAGGTGTCGCTGACGCGGACGCTCCAGTCGCTGGACCGGCTCGCGGCGGCGGTGAAGCCGCAGAGCGACGCCGCGCCGGCACCCGCCGCCACGTCCGAGCTCGACCGCATCAGCGACGAACGGGACCGGCAACTGGTCCAGGACTTCGCGGAGTTCGACGAGGAGGAGGAAGTCCGCGAGGCCGCCAAGGCGGCGCTGGCGAGCACCGACCCGAACGCCATCCGCACCTTCCTGGAGCACGGGGAGGCCGAGGCACGGCAGCGCGCCAAGGACAAGCGCGCCGACGCCGACGGGACGAACCGTCGTCAGATCGAGGCGCTGCGCGGCACCGGCGGACCCTTCTTCAACGCCGAGGTCGAGCGCGTCCTGAAGGGCACGGCGCAGGACCGCGCCGACTTCCTGGCCTTCGGCGCCGGCATCGCCAAGCAGCGCGACGAGGCGGACAAGCAGAACGCCGCCAAGCGCGCCGAGGAGAACCGCAAGCGCGTCGAGATGCTGGCGTCCGTGGGCGGTCCCGCGGTCAAGCGGGCCGCGCTGGCCGCGCTGGAGTCCAAGGACGCCGCCGTGATCGCGGAGTTCCTGGAGAAGGGCTACCAGGTCGCGGCCAGGCAGGACGCCGACGACCGGGCCGCGCACGAGAAGGCGCAGAAGGAGGCCCAGGAAGCCGCGGAGAAGCTGCGCGAGCTGGCCCGCAAGGCCGCCGTCGCCGCCGAGGCCCGGACCAAGCTGATCGCCGCGCACGGCGACGCCGTCAAGGCGCTCAAGAACGCCTCCAACGCCATGTCGTCGGCCGCCTCGGCCGCACGTGAGGCGGACCGGATGCTGGCGGCCGACCGGGCCGGCAAGCGCCTGTCCGACTACAACCCGGTCAAGACGGAGGTCGCGCGCCAGGTCGGGTACGCCGAGGACGCCGCCACAGCCGCCCAGGTCGCCGCGGCCCAGGCCAAGGTCCAGGCCGACGTCCTGGTGGGTACCGGACTGGAGCACGGCGTCCAGTGGTCCGAGGTCGCCTCCGGCATCGCCGCTGCGGCGGACGCCGCCGCGAAGGCCGCCGCCACCGCGCGGCACGCGGTGGACGCCACCGCCGCCGACGCCGCCGGCCTCAACGCCAAGAACCAGGCCGAGCTGCACGCCCAGCAGGCCGCCAAGTGGCGTGCCAACGCCGAGGAGCACGCCAAGGCCGCGGCCCGGCTCGCCGACGCCGCCGCCAAGCAGGCCCAGGTCGCCGCGACCGCCGCCGACCGGGCCAAGCAGGCTCGGGTGGCCGCCGAGCAGGCGGAGCGCGAGGCGTGGGAGCACGCCCGCAAGACCCGCGAGGCCCGCGTCGAGGCGCAGCGCCAGGCCGCGATCGCGGCCGAGCAGCGCAAGGTCGCCGAGCGTGAGCGGGACCTCGCCGCCGCCGCCCGAGCCCGGGCGGAACGCGAGCGGGACATCGCCGCGGCGGCACGCGCGCGTGCCGAGGCCGAGGCCCGTACCGCCTCCGCCGCCCGGGCGCAGGCCCAGGCCGCCGCCGCCACGGCCGCAGCCGCGCGTGCCGACGCCGCCCACCAGGACGGCATCGCCGCCGAGGCCGACCGCCGGGCGCGGGCCGAGGAGACCACTGCCCGCAACGCCCGCAACGCCGCCTTCAAGGCGGAACAGAACCACCAGGCCAAGGAGGCCCGCGCCAAGGCCACCGAGGCGATCGCCGCCTCCGGCCGCGGCACCATCGACGCGGGTGTGGCCCGCGCAGCCGCCGACGCCGCACGCGCCGACGCCGACACGGCGGGCGCCGCGGCCGGTCAGGCCCGGAGCGCCGCCGACACCGCGAGCGGCGCGGCCGTACGGGCCCGTTCCGCCGCGACGGAGGCCGCGGGCGCTGCCGCCCGGGCCCGGGCCGCCGCCGCCGAGGCCACCGCGCACGCCGCGCGGGCCAACGCCGCGGCGAACAAGGCCGAGGCCGCTGCCGCCGCCGCGAACGCCGCCGCCAACAAGGCGGAGGCCGAGGCGGCCCTGACACACGCGGCCGCCCGGCGCGCCGACGAGAAGGCCGCCGAGGCCACGGCGCAGGAGGCCCGCGCCGGCATCGCCGCGTACGAGTCCGCCCGGCTCGCAGGGCTCGCCGCCATGGAGGCGAACAATTCCCTCCAGGCCGCGAACCGCACCAAGGACGAGGCCCAGGGCGCCGTCCGCGAGGCAGCCATGGCACGCGTCCAGGCGACCGTCGCCGTGACCGCGTCCGCCGCCGCCCGCAGCACCGCCGCCGGCATCGCCGAACCGGCCAACACGGCCATCGCGCTCACCGCGCCGTTCAGCGGCAAGGACGCGGACGCCGACTTCGCCGCGGCGGTCGCCGCCGCGGCCGAGCAGATGGGCGCGGAGCAGGTCGCCTCGGCGGATGCCAAGGCCGCGGAGGCAGTCAAGGCCGCCGAGGCCGCGGAGGCCGCCGCCAAGCGGGCCAACGCCCAGGTCGCCCCGGCGTTCAAGGCCGCCGCCGACGCGGCGCGTTCGTCCGCGAACGCCGCGCGCTCCGCCGCGGCGGCCATGAAGTCGGCCGCGCAGGCCGCCGAGGAGGGCGCCAAGGCCCGGGCCGCCGCGGCGCGCGCCAACCAGGCCGACGCCCAGGCCCAGGCCGACGCCAAGCTCGCCCGCTCGGCCGCCAACCAGGCGTACGCGGACGCCACGGCCGCCCGCAACGCCGCCACCCAGGCCGAGGCCGAGGCTGCCCGCGCCCGAGGCGCCGCCGCCGAGGCCGACAACCACGCGGTGGCCGCCAACAGCGCGGCCAGCCTCGCCGAGAAGGAGGCGAGCGTCGCCCAGGGCGCCGCCGCCCAGGCGGAGAAGGACGCCGCCGACGCGAACACGTTCGCCGAGTCGGCCGAGAACCACGCCAAGTCGGCGGAGGCGGCGGCGAAGAACGCCAACACCTACGCCCGCGAGGCGGACGAGGCCGCGAAGAAGGCCGAGGAGTATCAGCGCGAACAGGAGCGCAAGGCCCGTGAGGCGGCGGCGAAGGCGGCGGAGCAGAAGGGTGGTGACGGGCTCAAGGACCTCACCCCCGCGGAGATCGAGGCCCTCAAGCTCGCCGGCATCTCGCCGGAGGAGCTCGCATGGGCGCGCGACCTCGACTCCAAGGACCTCGCCGACTTCCTCATCGAGAACGGTGGGCAGATCGTCGTCGACCTCCTCTTCGAGGACATCAAGAAGTGCTTCACGGAGGGCAACTTCGAGAGCTGCTTCTGGGCCGTGGTCGGTGCCCTGCCCTGGGGCAAGGCCCTTCAGGTCATCAAGGCGACGCCGGCGATCACCAAGGCGCTCGTCAAGATCGTCGGTGGGCTCGACGACTTCCTCGACAACTCCGCCAAGGCGAAGAAGCTGCTCGAGAAGAGCAAGGAGATCCTCGAGAAGTTCCGCAAGAACCCGCCGCCCTGCCTGACCGGCGGCCAGCCCAAGAACAGCTTCGCGCCGGGCACGCCGGTGCTCATGGCCGACGGCGCCCGCAAGCCCATCGAGAGCGTACGAGTGGGCGAACGGGTCCTGGCGACCGACCCGCTGACCGGCAGGACCGAGAGCCGCGCCGTCACCGACCTGATCACCGGCGAGGGCAGCAAGAGCCTGCGGGAGCTGACCGTCGACACCGACGGCCCGGCGGGCGACGCCACGGGAACCATCACGGCCACCGATGGACACCCGTTCTGGGTCGCGAGCCGCAAGCACTGGGTGGATGCCGGAGACCTCACGGCGGGCGACCTGCTGCGCACCCCCGAGGGCGAGCTCAGGGAACTCGTCGGGCTCCGGGCCTGGACCGAGCCGATGCGGGTGCACAACCTGACGGTCGAAGGTCTCCACACGTACTATGTACTCGCCGGGAATGCACCGGTCCTTGTGCACAATACAAATCCAGGGTGCGGTGTCTCGCCGGAGATCCTGGAAGAGGCGTGGTCCACGTGGAACACGCCGGCCAATCTTGAGCATGTCATCGATCCGGCCAAACACGGCTTCAGTGATCTGGTAGCCAAGACTGGCGGGCGTGACAAAGCACTTCGCGCCATCCTGGACAGCCTTCATGGTGCGACAGACCTGCCGGCCGTCGGAAAGTACGAGGTGAGTCGAGAAATCGCAGGCGAGACGGTGACCATTCGAGGAGCGGTAGTGAACGGGATCCCCAGGCTCGGCACAGCGTTCATTCCTGGAAAGTTCCCCGGCACCTCGTAGTCCCTGTCCGAGGTCTATGAGCGTCTGGGAAGTGTAGAAAGATCGGCTATGGTCACCCCGGTGGGGGAGACTGTCTGGAGGCTCTTGCCGTGGCTGTTGCAGTCACCCCTCGCCCCATGAATTCAGATGAGAGAGGTGTGGTCGAGCTCATCCTCGCCCAGGGTTTTCCCGGAGCGGCTGAACTGCGAGCCCAAATCGACTTCGTCGAGGTGGTCGCGCAGTGGGCGGAGGGCTCGGTCAGTGTCGACCTGCGGGTCCGGGAAGGTGCTCCCCGCTCGGCAGGAGCCTCTGGCGTCATTCCAGTGGATGCAACAGTTGTCGACACGTCTGGTTCCCTGATCGGAGAGATTCTTCTTTGGGCTACCGATGGGTACCTGTCGGCCATCGAATACGCTTGGTACGGAGATGAGCCGCCCAGCGTCCTCCCGGAACCCGGCCTGATCGCCATCGAAGTCCGCTCCTAGCCCCAGGGTGAGGGCCCCGCCGGAACAACCGTTCCGGCGGGGCCCTTCTGCGTCTTGACGGCGACGGTCGGCGGAGCACCCTGGTACGGTCCGGCGCAACCTGGCAAACGCCGCCTTCGGTGGGCGCGGCGGCACCAGCGGACCTCGAACCGCAGTCCTTCTGCCGGGCGGCTCCCGAGCGAACCCGTCGGAAAGACCGAGGCGGGGTACCGGGCTCATGGCAAGGAATGGCTCGAGCCGAATGCGCCATGGCCGAAAGGGACTTGCAGTCGATCGTGTTGGCGACGTCGCCGAGGAATCCACGCCGTACGAAGTGGCAATGGCCGGAGTGATCGGCCCCCGGATCGCGTCCTGTGACCGCGCACAACAGATTCGGTCCCGCGGATTCCTGTGCGGGGCCTCCCCTGCGTACGGCGAGGCATTGCGACAGTGACCGACTCGAGGAAAGCGGAACCACGCGCACCGAAAGCGTGATGCGTCACTGCGCGCCCGAACGACATTGATCGGATCCAGTCCGCGCGTTAAGGTCCTGACGACCAGTCGGAGTTCGTGGCACACCGGAGGGAACCGCACGGGCGTAAATGCGCCGGCGGACCGGTTACCGGATTCTTTCCCGTACGTGAACGTACGGACGACGTACACCAGGGGGAGTCGTGGCACGTACGCCTGAGCGTTTCATCGTCGACAGGACCATGCGCGCGCCAGGAATTTCCGGCTGAGCGTCCGGGCAACCTTTCCTCTCGGCCGCGCCCTTCCTTTCACCGGCCTGATGACGTCTACGCCCGCCCGGACTTCACGTTCCCGCTCCCCTGCCCAGGCGCCCGGACCAGGCGCCCGGACCGGCCGAGCAGCGGATGCGCGCGACAGGCAGGACGGCCGGCGCGCCGAGGTGATCCCCGACCCATCAATCCACCGACTTGTCGGCGTATCGACTCATCGAAGGAGTTTCCCGTGAGGGAAGGATTCCGGCGCAGAGCCGGAAGAACCCGCGGCCGGGCACCCGGCCTGCTGGGCCGGGCGGTGTCCACCGCCCTCGCCCTGGCCGTCCTCGGCGGTCTGGCGGGGGAGGCCGGTGCCGTCACACCGTCCGGCCCCGGCGACATCGACCGTACGGGCGTCATGGCCGGCCTCCTGGCGGCGGAAACCGCCCCGCCCCCGCCCGCCACCTCCGAGCTGGACAGGATCAGCGACGAGCGGGACCGGCAATTGGTCGAGGACTTCGCGGAGTTCGACGAGGAGGAGGAAGTCCGCGAAGCCGCCAGGGCGGCGCTGGCCAGCACCGACCCCAACGCGATCCGCGACTTCCTGGAGCGCGGCGAGGCCGAGGCGCGGCAGCGGGCCAAGGACAAGAGGGACGCGGCCGATGTCGCCAACCGCGGCCGGATAGAGGCGTTGCGCGGCACCGGCGGACCGTTCTTCAACGCCGAGGTCGAGCGGGTCCTGAAGGGCACGGCGCAGGACCGCGCTGACTTCCTGGCCTTCGGCGCGGACATCGCCCGGCAGCGGGACAAGGCGACGGAGCAGAACGAGAAGGAACGCGCGGCGGAGAACCGCAAGCGGGTCGAGATGCTCGCCGCGGTCGGCGGGCCCGAGGTGAAGCGGACCGCGCAGGCCGCTCTCGCCACGGGCGACGACAAGGTCATCGCCGAGTTCCTGGAGAAGGGCTACCTGGTCGCCGCGCAGAAGGACGCGGACGACCGGGCCGCCCACGAGAAGGCCCAGAAGGAAGCGCTGGAGGCGGCCGAGCGGCTGCGCGAGCTGGCGGAGAAGGCGGCCACCGCCGCCGCGGCCCGCACCAAGCTGATCGCGGCGCACGGTGACGCGGTCAAGGCCCTGAAGACCGCGTCCAACGCGATGAACTCCGCGGCCGCCCAGTCCCGTGAGGCCGACCGGATGCTCACCGCCGACAAGGCCGGCAAGCGCCTGTCGGACTACGCCCCGGTGAAGGCCGAGGTCGCCCGGCAGGTCGGGATCGCCGAGGGCGCCGCCAAGGCGGCCCAGGTGGCGGCCGGCCAGGCCAAGGTGCAGGCCGATGTGCTGGTCGACACCGGGCTGACCCACGGGGTGCAGTGGTCGGAGGTGGCCTCGGGGATCGCCGGTGCGGCGGACGCGGCGGCGAAGGCCGCGGCGACCGCGCGGCACGCGGTGGACGCCACCGCCGCCGACGCGGCCGGGCTGAACTCCCAGAACCAGGCCGAGCTGCACGCCCAGCAGGCCGCGAAGTGGCGGGCGAACGCCGAGGAGCACGCCAAGGCGGCGGCCCGGCTCGCCGAGGCGGCGGCCAAGCAGGCCCGCATCGCGGCGGACGCGGCGGCCAAGTCCCGCCAGGCGCGCATCGCGGCCGAACAGGCCGAGAAGGAGGCGTGGGAGCACGCCAGGAAGACGCGGGACGCGCGGATCGAGGCCGAGCGACAGGCCCGGATCGCCGCCGAGCAGCGGGCGGTCGCCGAACGCGAGCGCGACCTCGCGGCTGCCGCGCGGGCGCGGGCCGAGCGGGAGCGGGACATCGCCGCGGCGGCACGCGCGCGTGCCGAGGCCGAAGCCCGTACCGCCTCCGCCCGCCGGGCGGACGCCCAGGCCGCGGCAGCCGTGGCCGCCGAGAAGCGGGCCACCGCACAGACCCAGGAGGGCATCGCCGCCAAGGCCGACGAGCTGGCGCGGGGCGAGGAGTCCAAGGCCCGTACCGCCCGCAACAAGGCGGTGGAGGCCGAACGCGTCCACAACGCCGAAGCGGCGAGGGCCAGGGCGACCGAGGCGATGGCCGCCAAGGCCAAGGGCACCGAGCACGCCGAGACCGCCCGCGCGGCGGCCACCGAGGCGCGCTCCGCGGCCGACGCCGCCGGCACGGCGGCCGGTACGGCACGCGGCGCGGCCGACCAGGCGTCG
>NZ_NBCN01000005.1:0-78620 GCF_002099185.1 Streptomyces sp. CB03238
CGATCTTGTCGGGGTGACCCTCGGTCACGGACTCCGAGGTGAACAGACGACGGGACACAACGCTCCCTGGGTTTGCAGCGGCTGCTGGCTGATCATTTGCGGACCGGCAGGGGGCTGCGCCCCGCGTCGTTCCGAGGACAGTTTATCGGGCGCTCTCGGCCGTTGGACCAGGTGTCTCGCACGTTGGGAGCCGGATCGGCCACATCTGCCGTATCGGCGGTAGGACGATCGGCTCTCACCGCAGACCGGAACGCCGGTTTTCTTGGGGTTTCATCCACCCAACGGGCGACATGAGAGATTCATCCAGATTTATCCGAGTCGGTGGTGTCCGAGGCCCGGAGCCGGGGCGCGACGAGATCCCACACGGTCTCCGCGAGGGCCTCCTTGGGCCCGTACGGTACGGGGGTTTCCGCGCCGTCGGCGGCCAGCACCACGGCCTCGTTCTCCTCCGAGCCGAAGGTCTTGCGCTCCCCCACCTCGTTCACCACGAGCAGGTCACACCCCTTGCGGCGGAGCTTGTCCCGACCATTGGCCAAAACATCATCGGTCTCGGCGGCGAAGCCGACGATCACCTGCTCCGGACGGGCGCGTTCGGCGGAGATCTCGGCCAGGACGTCCGGGTTGCGGACCAGCACGATGGGCGCCGGCTCCTGGCCGTCCTTCTTCTTGATCTTTCCTTCGGCGTACGTGGCGGGGCGGAAGTCCGCGACGGCCGCGGCCATCACCACGGCGTCCGCGTCGGCCGCCGCCTTGAGCACCGCCTCGCGCAGCTGGACGGCGGTGCCCACGTGGACCACGTCGACGCCCGCCGGGTCCGGCATGCCGGTGTTGGCCTCGATCAGCGTCACCCGGGCACCCCGGGCGGCGGCGGTCCTGGCCAGGGCGTACCCCTGCTTGCCGGAGGAACGGTTCCCCAGGTACCGCACCGGGTCCAGCGGCTCGCGCGTACCGCCCGCGCTGACCACGACGTGGCGGCCCGCGAGGTCGGGCTCGGCGGCGGTGCCGCGCGCGAGGACCCGGCGGCAGATCTCGAATATCTCGTCCGGGTCGGGCAGCCGGCCCTTGCCGGTGTCGACGCCGGTGAGGCGGCCGATCGCCGGCTCGATCACCACGGCGCCCCGGCGCCGCAGCGTGGCGACGTTCTCCTGGGTGGCGGGGTGCTCCCACATCTCGGTATGCATCGCGGGTGCGAAGACGACCGGGCATCGGGCGGTCAGGAGCGTGTTGGTGAGCAGGTCGTCGGCGAGGCCGTGGGCGGCTTTGGCGAGCATGTCGGCGGTGGCGGGGGCGACGACCACGAGGTCGGCGTGCTGCCCGATGCGTACGTGCGGGACCTCGTGGACGTCCGACCAGACCTCGGTCGAGACCGGGTTCCCGGAAAGCGCGGACCAGGTGGCGGCGCCCACGAAGTGCAGGGCGGCGTCGGTCGGGACGACCCGTACGTCATGGCCGGACTCGGTCAGCCGTCGCAGCAGCTCGCACGCCTTGTAGGCGGCGATGCCACCGCTGACCCCGAGGACCACCTTCGGCTTGTCCACTCAACGCCTCCCGGCTCCGGCTCGCTGCTCTCGTTACTACGGTCTCCATGACACACCACAGGCCCGGCGGAGTGTCCACCGGGCCTGTCATGACTCGTGCAGTGGGGCGCCTACTGGGCCGGGCCCTCGATGGCCTCGGAGGTCAGCAGACCCGCGTTGATCTCACGCAGGGCGATCGAGAGCGGCTTCTCGTGGACGTGGGTGTCCACCAGCGGACCGACGTACTCCAGCAGGCCCTCACCGAGCTGCGAGTAGTACGCGTTGATCTGACGCGCACGCTTGGCCGCGTAGATCACGAGGCTGTACTTCGAGTCAGTGGCCTCGAGCAGCTCGTCGATCGGCGGGTTGATGATGCCCTCGGGCGCGGTGATGGAAGAGGACACGCTCTACCTTCCGAAAAACTTCTGGAAAATGGGACAAAGATCAAACAACTTGCATCAAGGCTAGCAGCTCACGGGCTACGTCCTCGACGGAGGTGTTGACGAGGGTGGTGTCGAACTCGGATTCCGCCGCGAGTTCGATCTTGGCTGTTTCGAGGCGCCGCTCGATGACCTCCGGCGGCTCCGTGCCGCGGCCGGTCAGCCGGCGGACCAGCTCGTCCCAGCTGGGCGGGGCCAGGAAGACCAGCTGGGCCTCCGGCATCGACTCGCGGACCAGCCGCGCGCCCTGGAGGTCGATCTCCAGCAGCACGGGCTCGCCCGTCTCGAGCCGCTCCAGCACCGCACGGCGCGGGGTGCCGTAGCGGTTGCCGGCGAACTCGGCCCACTCCAGCAGCTCGCCGTTGGCGATCAGCTTGTCGAACTCGTCGTCGCCGACGAAGTAGTACTGCACACCGTCCCGCTCGCCGGGTCGCGGCTTGCGGGTCGTGGCGGACACCGACAGCCAGACCTCGGGGTGGACCTTGCGCATATGAGCGACGACCGTGCTCTTGCCGACCCCGGAGGGGCCGGAGAGCACGGTCAGTCGCGGACGTACGTCCGGGGGCTCGGGGGCGGTCCCCCGGGATGTTGCAGCCATGGGGCGATTATTCCAGGTTTACTCCCGTGCCCCGGACGTCAGGCCCCGGTGCTGCCGAACTCGCGCTCCAGGGACGCGATCTGGTTGGAGCCGAGACCCCGCACACGACGGCTCTCGGAGATGCCGAGCCGCTCCATGATCTGCTTGGCGCGGACCTTGCCCACGCCGGGCAGGGACTCCAGGAGGGCGGAGACCTTCATCTTGCCGATGACCTCGTTCTCCTGGCCCTGCTTGATGACCTCTTGGAGCGAGGCGCCGGAGTGCTTGAGTCGATTCTTGACCTCGGCCCGCTCCCGGCGAGCCGCGGCGGCCTTTTCGAGCGCGGCTGCGCGCTGTTCAGGGGTAAGGGGCGGAAGAGCCACGCCTACGTCACCTCGGATGTCGAACTGTCGGATACGGACCGGTGAGGAACCTAGTCGGCCCACACCAGGGGAGCAACGAGCAACGCAGTGCACGTTGGCTCTGCGACGGAGACTAGCGGCCATGGCCGCCAGAGTCAGCGAGAACGAAGGAAAAGTCCTGGTCAGCATCGACCTACCCAGACATTTAAGACATAACGACTCCGTTTTGCGCGCAGATTCCGACGGCGGCGAGCACAGGCCGGTCGAACGTGAGCCGCATCACACCTCGAAGCCGCCCCGAACGCGGGAACCCACGGTCACGTCGCGGTGACCGTGGGCTCCGACCGTACGGGTGGCGTGCGGCGTCAGGCGCCGACCGCCGCCCGCACCTCGTCCGCGTACCGCTGCGCCGCCTCGCGCAGCGTCGCCGCGTCCGGACCGTGGCGCAGTACGCCCCGGCTGACGCTGGGCACGACATTGCGCACGGCCGCGCCGAAGACGCCCGGCAGATCGGCCGGGGTCGCGCCCTGGGCGCCGATGCCGGGGGCGAGCAGCGGGCCGTTGATGTCCAGGTCGTACGAGGAGAGGTCGCCGAGCGTGGCGCCGACGACCGCGCCGAAGGAGCCCAGGGGCGTCTCCCCCGCGTTGTCCTCGGCGAGGTGGGCGAGCATGGTCGCGGCGATGGTGCGCCCGGCCGGGTCCTCGGTGCGGACCGCGCGCTGCACCTCGGCGCCCTCCGGGTTGGAGGTGAGGGCGAGGACGAAGAGGCCGCATCCGCTTTCGCGGGCCAGGTCGACGGCCGGCTTGAGCGAGCCGTAACCGAGGTACGGGGAGACCGTCAGCGCGTCGGAGAAGAGCGGGGAGTCCTTGCGCAGGTACGTCTCGGCGTAGGCGGCCATGGTGGAGCCGATGTCGCCGCGCTTGGCGTCCATCACGACCAGCGCGCCCGCGTCCCGCAGGTCGGCGACGGCCTTCTCCAGCACCGCGATGCCGCGCGAGCCGAACCGCTCGAAGAAGGCGCTCTGCGGCTTGAAGACGGCGACCCGGTCGGCCAGCGCGTCCACGACCGTGCGGGTGAAGCGCTCCAGGCCCGCCACGTCGTCGTTCAGCCCCCAGGCGGACAGCAGGGAGCCGTGCGGGTCGATACCGACGCACAGCGGGCCACGGGCGTCCATGGCGTGCCTCAGACGGGCGCCGAAGGGTTCGAGCGGGCTCATACGGCGGCCTTTCGGGTGTCGGCGCCGACGGCCTCGGCGAGGGTGGCGTACGGGGAGGCGTTCAGCCGGGCGGCGAGGCCCTTGTGGATGGCGCGGGCGTAGAAGGGACCCTCGTAGATGAAGGCGCTGTAGCCCTGGACCAGGGTGGCGCCGGCGAGGATGCGCTGCCAGGCGTCCTCGGCGTTCTCGATGCCGCCGACGCCGACGAGCGTGATGCGGTCGCCCACGCGCGCGTAGAGGCGGCGCAGCACCTCCAGGGAGCGCTCCTTGAGCGGCGCCCCGGACAGGCCGCCGGTCTCGGCCACGAGAGCGGGGGCGGACTTCAGGCCCTCGCGGGCGATGGTGGTGTTGGTGGCGATGATGCCGTCCAGGCCCAGCTCGACGGCCAGATCGGCGACCGCGTCGACGTCCTCGTCGGCCAGGTCGGGCGCGATCTTGACGAGGAGCGGGACGCGGCGGTCGGTGACCGTGCGGTCGGCGGCCTCGCGTACGGCCGTCAGGAGGGGCCTGAGGGACTCGGTGGCCTGGAGGTTGCGCAGCCCCGGGGTGTTCGGCGAGGAGACGTTGACGACCAGGTAGTCGGCGTGACGGGCGAGCCGCTCGGTCGACTTCACGTAGTCGGCGGCGGCCTCGGCCTCCGGGACGACCTTCGTCTTGCCGATGTTGACGCCGACGACCGTCCTGAAGACCGGCACGCGCGCGTGGAGGCGGGCGGCGACGGCGGCCGAGCCGTCGTTGTTGAAGCCCATGCGGTTGATCAGGGCGCGGTCCGCGACGAGGCGGAAGAGGCGCTTCTTGGGGTTGCCGGGCTGCGGCTCGCCCGTGACCGTACCGATCTCGACGTGGTCGAAGCCGAGCATGGCCATGCCGTCGATGGCGACGGCGTTCTTGTCGAAGCCGGCGGCGAGCCCGAAGGGGCCGTGCATGCGCAGGCCGAACGCCTCGGTGCGCAGCTCCTTGTGGCGGGGCGCCAGGACGGCGGCGACGAAGGTGCGAAGGACGGGGATGCGGGCGGCGAGCCGGATCCAGCGGAAGGCCAGGTAGTGGGCCTGCTCCGGGTCCATGCGGGTGAAGAGCAGCCGGAAGAAGAGCTTGTACATGGTGGTGGTGTCCTCATGAGGAGGGGGACACCGTTTCCGGTGTCCCCCTCGTGGGCTGCTAGTCGCGGGCCGCGGTCAGGTGTTCCGCGTGTTCCTGGAGGGAACGTACGCCCACGCCGCCGTGGTTGAGCGCGTCGATGCCCTGGACGGCCGCGGCGAGCGCCTGGACCGTCGTCAGGCACGGGACGCCGCGGGAGACCGCCGCGGTGCGGATCTCGTAGCCGTCGAGGCGGCCGCCGGTGCCGTACGGGGTGTTGACGATGAGGTCGACCTCGCCGTCGTGGATGAGCCGGACGATGGTCTTCTCGCCGCCCGGGCCCTCGCCCTCGGACTGCTTGCGCACCACGGTGGCGTTGATGCCGTTGCGCTTGAGGACCTCGGCGGTGCCGGAGGTGGCCAGCAGCTCGAAGCCGTGGGCGACCAGCTCGCGCGCCGGGAAGATCATCGAGCGCTTGTCGCGGTTGGCGACCGAGATGAACGCGCGGCCCTTGGTGGGCAGCGGGCCGTAGGCGCCGGCCTGCGACTTGGCGTACGCCGTGCCGAAGACCGCGTCGATGCCCATGACCTCGCCGGTGGAGCGCATCTCCGGGCCGAGGACGGTGTCCACGCCACGGCCGTGCACGTCGCGGAAGCGCGACCACGGCATGACGGCCTCCTTGACGGAGATCGGCGCGTCCAGCGGCAGGGTGCCGCCGTCGCCGTTCTTCGGCAGCAGGCCCTCCTCGCGCAGCTCGGCGATGGTGGCGCCCAGCGAGATGCGGGCGGCGGCCTTCGCCAGCGGCACGGCGGTCGCCTTGGAGGTGAAGGGGACCGTACGGGAGGCGCGCGGGTTGGCTTCCAGGACGTACAGGATGTCGCCGGCCATCGCGAACTGGATGTTGATCAGGCCGCGGACGCCCACGCCGCGCGCGATCGCCTCGGTCGAGGCGCGCAGCCGCTTGATGTCGAAGCCGCCGAGGGTGATCGGGGGCAGGGCGCACGCCGAGTCGCCGGAGTGGATACCGGCCTCCTCGATGTGCTCCATGACGCCGCCGAGGTACAGCTCGGTGCCGTCGTACAGGGCGTCGACGTCGATCTCGATGGCGTCGTCGAGGAACCGGTCGACGAGGACCGGGCGGGTCGGGGAGATCTCGGTGGACTCGGCGATGTACGCCTCCAGGCGCGCCTCGTCGTACACGATCTCCATGCCCCGGCCGCCGAGCACGTACGACGGGCGTACGAGGACGGGGTAGCCGATCTCGTCGGCGATGGCCTTGGCGCCGGCGAAGGTGGTCGCGGTGCCGTGCTTGGGGGCGGGCAGCCCGGCCTCGGCGAGGACCTGGCCGAAGGCGCCGCGGTCCTCGGCGGCGCGGATGGCCTCCGGCGGAGTGCCGACGACCGTCACGCCGTTGTCCTTGAGCGCCTGGGCGAGGCCCAGCGGGGTCTGGCCGCCGAGCTGGACGACGACGCCCGCGATGGGGCCGGCGAGGGACTCGGCGTGGACGATCTCCAGCACGTCCTCGAGCGTCAGCGGCTCGAAGTACAGGCGGTCGGAGGTGTCGTAGTCGGTCGAGACGGTCTCGGGGTTGCAATTGACCATCACGGTCTCGTAGCCGGCCTCGCTGAGCGCGAAGGAGGCGTGGACGCACGAGTAGTCGAACTCGATGCCCTGGCCGATGCGGTTCGGACCGGACCCCAGGATGATCACGGCGGGCTTCTCGCGCGGCGCGACCTCGCTCTCCTCGTCGTACGAGGAGTAGAAGTACGGGGTCTTCGCGGCGAACTCGGCGGCGCAGGTGTCGACCGTCTTGTAGACCGGGCGGACACCGAGGGCGTGCCGGACCTCGCGGACGACGTCCTCGCGCAGGCCGCGGATCTCGGCGATCTGGACGTCGGAGAAGCCGTGGCGCTTGGCCTCGGCGAGCAGCTCGGGCTCGAGCTTCTCGGCGGCGGCCAGCTCGTCGGCGATCTCCTTGATCAGGAAGAGCTGGTCGACGAACCAGGGGTCGATCTTCGTCGCGTCGAAGACCTCCTGGGGCGTCGCGCCGGCGCGGATGGCCTGCATGACGGTGTTGATGCGGCCGTCGGTGGGGCGCACGGCCTCGCGCAGCAGCTCGTCCTTGTCGCCGGGCTCGCCGGTGAAGGTGAACTGGCTGCCCTTCTTCTCCAGGGAGCGCAGCGCCTTCTGGAGGGCCTCGGTGAAGTTCCGGCCGATGGCCATCGCCTCGCCGACCGACTTCATGGTGGTGGTCAGCGTGGAGTCGGCGGACGGGAACTTCTCGAAGGCGAAGCGCGGCGCCTTGACGACGACGTAGTCGAGGGTCGGCTCGAAGGACGCCGGGGTCTTCTCGGTGATGTCGTTGGGGATCTCGTCGAGCGTGTAGCCGACGGCGAGGCGGGCCGCGATCTTCGCGATCGGGAAGCCGGTGGCCTTGGACGCCAGCGCGGACGAGCGGGAGACGCGGGGGTTCATCTCGATGACGATGACCCGGCCGTCCTCGGGGTTGACCGCGAACTGGATGTTGCAGCCGCCGGTGTCGACGCCGACCTCGCGGATGATCGCGATGCCGACATCACGGAGGGTCTGGTACTCACGGTCGGTGAGCGTCATCGCCGGGGCGACGGTGATCGAGTCACCGGTGTGCACACCCATCGGGTCGAAGTTCTCGATGGAGCAGACGACCACGACGTTGTCGTGCTTGTCGCGCATCAGCTCCAGCTCGTACTCCTTCCAGCCGAGGATGGACTCCTCCAGGAGCACCTCGGTGGTGGGAGACAGCGTCAGGCCCTGGCCGGCGATGCGGCGCAGCTCCTCCTCGTCGTGGGCGAAGCCGGAGCCGGCGCCGCCCATGGTGAAGGAGGGGCGCACGACGACGGGGTAGCCGCCGAGCGTCTCGACGCCCTTGAGGACGTCGTCCATGGAGTGGCAGATCACCGAACGGGCGGACTCGCCGTGCCCGATCTTCTTGCGGACCTCCTCCACAACACCCTTGAACAGGTCGCGGTCCTCGCCCTTGTGGATGGCCTCGACGTTGGCGCCGATCAGCTCCACGCCGTACTTCTCCAGCACACCCTGCTCGTGCATGGAGATGGCGGTGTTGAGCGCGGTCTGGCCGCCGAGGGTGGGCAGGAGCGCGTCGGGGCGCTCCTTGGCGATGATCTTCTCGACGAACTCGGGGGTGATCGGCTCGACGTACGTGGCGTCGGCGATCTCCGGGTCGGTCATGATCGTCGCCGGGTTGGAGTTCACCAGGATGACGCGCAGGCCCTCGGACTTGAGGACGCGGCACGCCTGGGTTCCGGAGTAGTCGAACTCGGCGGCCTGGCCGATGACGATCGGGCCGGAGCCGATGACCAGGACGGACTGGATATCGGTGCGCTTAGGCACGCTCGGCCTCCATCAGGGATACGAAGCGGTCGAAGAGGTAGGCGGCGTCGTGCGGGCCGGCGGCCGCTTCGGGGTGGTACTGGACGCTGAAGGCCGGCTGGTCGAGCAGCTGGAGGCCCTCCACCACGTTGTCGTTGAGGCAGACGTGGGAGACCTCGGCGCGGCCGTAGGGGGTGTCGGACACCTTGTCGAGGGGGGCGTCCACGGCGAAGCCGTGGTTGTGCGCGGTGACCTCGACCTTGCCGGTCGTACGGTCCTGCACGGGCTGGTTGATGCCGCGGTGGCCGTACTTCAGCTTGTAGGTGCCGAAGCCCAGCGCGCGGCCCAGGATCTGGTTGCCGAAGCAGATGCCGAACAGGGGCGTCCTGCGCTCCAGGACGGCCCGCATGACGGAGACGGGGCCGTCGGCGGTGGCGGGGTCGCCGGGGCCGTTGGAGAAGAACACACCGTCGGGGTTGACGGCGTACACGTCCTCGGCGGTGGCCGTGGCGGGCAGCACGTGCACCTCGATGCCGCGCTCGGCCATCCGGTGCGGGGTCATGCCTTTGATGCCGAGGTCGACGGCGGCGACGGTGAACTTCTTCTCACCGATCGCGGGGACGACGTACGGCTCGGTGGTGGCGACCTCGGCGGCGAGGTTCGCGCCCTTCATCTGCGGGGCGGCCTGCACCTTGGCGAGCATCTCCGCGTCGCCGGCGACCGCGGCGCCGGAGAAGATGCCGACGCGCATGGCGCCGCGCTCGCGGAGGTGGCGGGTGAGGGCGCGGGTGTCGATGCCGCTGATGCCGACGACGCCCTGGGCGGCCAGCTCGTCGTCGAGGGTGCGGCGGGAGCGCCAGTTGGACGGGATGCGGGCGGGGTCGCGGACCACGTACCCGGAGACCCAGATCTTCTTGGACTCGGGGTCCTCGTCGTTGACACCGGTGTTGCCGACGTGCGGCGCGGTCATCACGACGACCTGGCGGTGGTACGACGGGTCGGTCAGGGTCTCCTGGTAGCCGGTCATGCCGGTGGAGAACACGGCCTCGCCGAAGGTCTCCCCCACGGCCCCGTAGGCACGGCCGCGGAAGGTGCGGCCGTCCTCCAGGACGAGTACGGCGGGAGTCTTGGCGGCTCCCCTGGTGGAGGTCGTCATCGTGCGGCGCCTTCCGTCGTAGTGATCATGGTGTTCAGATTGTCGACCCAGGCGGGGTGCTCCGCCGCCCGGTCGGAGCGGAAGCCGGAGTCGATCAGGGTGTCGCCGTGCTCCCAGGTGACGACCAGCAGGCCGCCCTCGGTGAGGACCTTGCCCGCGATGCCCTTGTCGAGCCGGGCGCCGCGCAGCTGCCCGGCCGGGACGAAGAAGTCGGTGGCCCCGGGGCGTACGACTTCCAGGCCCGCGTCGGTGAGCGTCAGCTCGGCGCGGCTGCGGGTGCCCAGGCCGTGGGCGACGATCCGGTCGAGCCACTGCCCGGCGGTGGTGGAGCCGTGGTAGCGGCCGGCCATCGTCAGTTTCGCCGTGCCGGGGGTTTCCGGCATTCCCGGCAGCTCGGGCAGGTCCGACTGGAGGCTGCCGCGCCACTTCCATCCCTGGCGCATCAGCCAGTAGACGAGCGCGACGAAGAGCAGCAGCCCGGCGACCCAGCCGAGCCGGGCGGCCCAGTCGGTCACCTCCGCCGACTTCTGTTCCGCGGCCAGTTCGAAGAGTGTCACGCCAGCTTCCCGTCCATGAGCGTCGCCCGGCCCCGCAGGAAGGTGTGGGTGACGCGCCCCGGCAGCTCACGGCCCTCGTAGGGGGTGTTGCGGCTGCGGGAGGCGAAGCCCGCGGGGTCCACGGAACCACGGTATGCCGGATCGACCAGGGTGAGGTTGGCGGGCTCACCAGCCGAGACGGGGCGGCCGTGGCCGGTGGCGCGGCCGATCTGCGCGGGCTTGAACGACATGCGGTCGGCGACGCCCGCCCAGTCCAGCAGCCCGGTCTCGACCATCGTGTGCTGGACGACGGACAGCGCCGTCTCCAGGCCCACCATGCCCATGGCGGCCGCGGCCCACTCGCAGTCCTTGTCCTCGTGCGGGTGCGGGGCGTGGTCGGTGGCGACGATGTCGATCGTGCCGTCCGCCAGGGCCTCGCGCAGCGCCATCACGTCGCGCTCGGTGCGCAGCGGCGGGTTGACCTTGTAGACCGGGTTGTACGAGCGGACCAGCTCGTCCGTCAGGAGAAGGTGGTGCGGGGTGACCTCGGCGGTGACGTCGATGCCGCGCGACTTGGCCCAGCGGACGATCTCGACGGACCCGGCGGTCGACAGGTGGCAGATGTGGACGCGGGAGCCGACGTGCTCGGCGAGCAGCACGTCGCGGGCGATGATCGACTCCTCGGCGACGGCCGGCCAGCCGCCCAGGCCCAGCTCGGCCGAGACGACGCCCTCGTTCATCTGGGCGCCCTCGGTGAGGCGGGGCTCCTGGGCGTGCTGGGCGACGACGCCGCCGAAGGCCTTCACGTACTCCAGGGCGCGGCGCATCATCACGGCGTCGTCGACGCACTTGCCGTCGTCGGAGAAGACGGTGACGCCGGCGGCGGACTCGTGCATGGCGCCCAGCTCGGCGAGCTTCTTGCCCTCCAGGCCGACGGTGACGGCGCCGATGGGCTGGACGTCGCAGTAGCCGTGCTCCTGGCCGAGCCGGTAGACCTGCTCGACGACACCGGCGGTGTCGGCGACCGGGAAGGTGTTGGCCATGGCGAACACGGACGTGTAGCCGCCGGAGGCGGCCGCGCGGGTGCCGGTGAGGACCGTCTCGGAGTCCTCACGGCCCGGCTCGCGCAGGTGGGTGTGCAGGTCGACCAGGCCGGGCAGCAGGATCTGCCCCTCGGCCTCGACGACGGTCGCGCCGTCGGCGCTCAGGCCGGTGCCGACGGCCTCGATGGTCTCGCCGTCGATCAGGACGTCCTGGGCCTCGCCGCCGAGTACCTTCGCACCACGGATCAGGATCTTGCTCATGCTTACTTGCTCTCCTCGGTACGGGTCTGGCTGACGGCGGATTCGTTGCCGCCCAGGAGCAGGTACAGGACGGCCATGCGGATGGAGACACCGTTGGCGACCTGCTCGACGACCGTGCAGCGGCCGGAGTCGGCGACCTCGGCGGTGATCTCCATGCCACGCACCATCGGGCCGGGGTGCATCACAATGGCGTGCTCGGGCATCTTCGCCATGCGCTCGCCGTCCAGGCCGTAGCGGCGCGAGTACTCCCGCTCGGTCGGGAAGAACGCGGCGTTCATGCGCTCGCGCTGGACGCGCAGCATCATCACGGCGTCGGACTTCGGCAGGGTGCTGTCGAGGTCGTACGACACCTCGCAGGGCCAGGTCTCGACGCCGACGGGGACGAGGGTGGGCGGGGCGACGAGGGTGACCTCGGCGCCGAGGGTGTGCAGCAGGTCGACGTTGGAGCGGGCGACCCGGCTGTGCAGGACGTCCCCGACGATCGTGATGCGCTTGCCGGCGAGGTCCTGGCCGAGGCCGGCGTCCCGGCCGACCAGGCGGCGGCGCATGGTGAAGGCGTCCAGCAGCGCCTGCGTGGGGTGCTGGTGGGTGCCGTCACCGGCGTTGATGACGGCCGCGTCGATCCACCCGGAGGTGGCCAGGCGGTACGGGGCGCCCGAGGCGCCGTGCCGGATGACGACGGCGTCGACGCCCATCGCCTCCAGGGTCTGCGCGGTGTCCTTGAGCGACTCGCCTTTGGAGACCGAGGAGCCCTTGGCACTGAAGTTGATGACGTCGGCGGAGAGGCGCTTCTCGGCGGCCTCGAAGGAGATGCGGGTACGGGTCGAGTCCTCGAAGAAGAGGTTGACGACGGTGCGGCCGCGGAGGGTGGGCAGCTTCTTGATCGGCCGGTCGGCGACCCTGGCCATCTCCTCGGCGGTGTCGAGGATGAGGACGGCGTCGTCGCGGGTGAGGTCGGCGGCCGAGATGAGGTGGCGCATCATCGGGGGGTGTTTCTCCGGTTTTGTGGAGGTGAGGGCCGGGAGGTGACCTGTTCGCGGACAGGCCCAGCGGGCGTGGGGGCGTGCGGCGGCGGCACTCCGTACGAAGGGGTCGTACGGAGGTGCTACTGCCCGCCCGCCGGGGCGGTGGGGGCGGTCTCCCGGACACCGAGCAGCACGGTGTCGCGACCGTCCTCCTCGGCGAGCTGGACCTTGACCGTCTCCCGCAGCGACGTGGGGAGGTTCTTGCCGACGTAGTCGGCGCGGATGGGGAGTTCGCGGTGGCCGCGGTCGACGAGGACCGCGAGCTGGACGGCGCGCGGGCGGCCGATGTCGCCGAGCGCGTCGAGGGCGGCGCGGATGGTGCGGCCGGAGAAGAGCACGTCGTCGACGAGGACGACGAGCCGGCCGTCGATGCCGTCGCCGGGGATCTCGGTGCGGGCGAGCGCGCGGGCGGGCCGCATCCGGAGATCGTCGCGGTACATGGTGATGTCGAGCGAGCCGACCGGCATCTTGCGGCCGGTGATCTGCTCGAGCTTGTCGGCGAGGCGGCGGGCGAGGAACACGCCACGCGTGGGAATGCCGAGGAGGACCACGTCGTCGGCGCCCTTGGCACGCTCGACGATCTCATGGGCGATACGGGTCAGAACCCGTGCGATGTCGGGGCCCTCGAGGACGGGGCGCGCGGCATCGGACTGCTGAATGGCGTCCATACGAAACGGACCTCCTTCTCCGCCTCACGGGACGGACCTTAAAGGACGTCGGAATTGCGCCACCCACGGTACCAGGACCCGGCGGCTGCTCCGGCCCCGGAGGTGGAAGACCGTCGGTACGGACCATTCGGCTTGACGCAGCCAAGTAACGCTGCGTAACCTCACAGTGAGTTACCAGCCTTCGTCCCGGGAGCTATATGTCCAGCGAATACGCAAAACAGCTCGGGGCCAAGCTCCGTGCCATCCGCACCCAGCAGGGCCTCTCCCTCCACGGTGTGGAGGAGAAGTCCCAGGGCCGCTGGAAGGCCGTGGTGGTCGGTTCGTACGAGCGCGGCGACCGTGCCGTGACCGTACAGCGCCTCGCCGAGCTGGCCGACTTCTACGGCGTCCCGGTGCAGGAGCTGCTGCCGGGCACCACGCCGGGCGGGGCCGCCGAGCCGCCGCCGAAGCTCGTCCTGGACCTGGAGCGCCTGGCTCACGTCCCCGCGGAGAAGGCGGGCCCGCTGCAGCGGTACGCCGCGACGATCCAGTCGCAGCGCGGCGACTACAACGGCAAGGTGCTGTCGATCCGACAGGACGACCTGCGCACACTGGCGGTCATCTACGACCAGTCCCCCTCGGTGCTGACCGAGCAGCTGATCAGCTGGGGCGTGCTGGACGCGGACGCGCGCCGCGCGGTGGCGCACGAAGAGGCCTGATCTCCGGGCCTGCCACAGCAGAAACGTTGCCGCCGCCGGGTGCGGGGGCGCCCCCGGGCGCCCCACCGCACCCGGCGGTTTGCGTACCGGGCGGTTCGCCTACCGCGAGGCTGCCTGCCCAGGCGGGCCTCGCCTCCCCGGGGCGGGTTCCGCAGCCGGGGGCGGGCTTGCCTGCCGGGCGGGTCCCGCAGCCGGACAGGCCTCCCTACCGGGCGGGTTCCGCAGTCCGGGGCGGGCTTGCCTGCCCGGCTGGGCTTGCTTCCCGGGCGGGACATGCAGCCCGGCGGGGCTTTGCTACCGGGGCTGGACTGCCTCGCCTTCGGCTTCGCTACCCGGGCGGGACATTCCTGCCCCGCGGGCTTGCCTGCCCCCGCGGGGCATACAGCCCGTCCGGCTCGGCTTCCCCGGGCGGGACACGCCCGCCCGGCGGGTTCGCATGCCGGGTCGGGCATTACCGCCCCGGGGGCTTGCAGCCCGTTCGGGCTCTGACGCTCCCGGTGAGGGCTCCGCGGCCGGTCGGCTCGGCTCGGCTCCGTTCGGGAGCATGCCGAAGGGCCCGCCGCGCGGGTGCGCTGCGGGCCCTTCGTACAGGCTCGGGTCAGTCCCGGTCAGTCGCGGCGGAGCTTCGGCTTGAGGTCCTTGAAGCGGGCCAGCATGCCGTTCACGAACGACGGGGACTCGTCGGTGGAGAACTCCTTGGCGAGCTGTACCGCCTCGTCGATCGCCACCGCGTCCGGGGTGCCGTCCACCCACACCAGCTCGTACGTACCCAGGCGCAGGATGTTCCGGTCGACGACCGGCATCCGGTCCAGCGCCCAGCCCTCCGCGTAGGTGGCGAGGAGCTCGTCGATCCGGCCGGCGTACTGCGCGTACCCCTCGACGAGCTCCATCGTGTACTCGCTGACCGGCGGCTGCCGGTCGTCGGACCGGGCGTGCCGGACCCAGTCCGCGAGGACCTCCTGCACGGACGCACCGCGCTGGTCGGCCTCGAAGAGGATCTGGAAGGCGCGCTTACGGGCCTTGTTCCGGGCAGCCACGGTTAGCTGTTCACCCGGCCGAGGTAGTCGCTCGTACGGGTGTCGACCTTGATCTTCTCACCGGTGGTGATGAAGAGCGGGACCTGGATCTGGTGGCCGGTCTCCAGGATGGCCGGCTTGGTGCCGCCGGTGGAGCGGTCGCCCTGGACGCCCGGCTCGGTCTCCTGGATGGTCAGCTCGACGGCGGCCGGGAGCTCGACGTAGAGCACCTCGCCCTGGTGCGTGGCGACGGTGGCGATGAAGCCCTCGACCAGGAAGTTCGCGGCGTCGCCGACGGCGGCGCGCGAGACGTGCAGCTGGTCGTAGGTCTTCGTGTCCATGAAGACGAAGTACTCGCCGTCCATGTACGAGAACTGCATGTCGCGGCGGTCGACGGTGGCCGTCTCGACCTTCACACCGGCGTTGAACGTCTTGTCGACGATCTTGCCGGAGAGCACGTTCTTGAGCTTGGTGCGCACGAAGGCCGGGCCCTTGCCGGGCTTGACGTGCTGGAACTCGACCACGGACCAGAGCTGGTCGTTGTCGAGCTTGAGCACCATGCCGTTCTTGAGGTCGTTCGTGGAAGCCACGGTTGCGGAATCTCCTGGACTGACGCTGGTGGACGACCGAGGCGTGGTGCGTCACGCGCTACAGCGCGAGCAGCTCCTTGGTCGTGATGGTGAGTAGCTCGGGTCCGCCGTCCGCCTCCTGGCGTACGACGAGCGTGTCATCGATCCGGACGCCGCCCCGGCCCGGGAGGTGGACCCCCGGTTCGACGGTGACCGGCACACAAGCGTCCAGTTTACCCATGGCGCCGGGTGCCAACTGCGGGTCCTCCTCGATTTCGAGCCCGACGCCGTGTCCGAGGAAGGGCGCGACGCACTCGCCGTACCCCGCCGCGTCGAGGATCTGGCGCGCCGCGCGGTCCACGTCGCGGTACGCGGTGCCGGGGGCCAAGGACTCGCGGGCGGCACGCTGAGCGGCGAAGACGAGGTCGTACAGCTCGATCTGCCAGTCGGCGGGCGAGGTGCCGATGACGAAGGTGCGGCCGATCTCGCAACGGTAGCCGCGGTAGTTGGCGCCCAGGCAGACGGAGAGGAAATCGCCCTCCTCCACCCGGCGGTCGGACGGCCGGTGGCCGCCGCGGCCCGCGTTCGGGCCGGTGGCGACGGAGGTGGTGAACGCCGGGCCGTCGGCGCCGTGGTCGACCAGGCGGCGTTCCAGTTCGAGGGCGAGGTGGCGTTCGGTACGGCCGACGAGGATCGATTCGAGGAGCTCGCCGAGCGCCTGGTCGGTGATCTCCGCCGCGATCCGGAGGCAGGTGATCTCGTCCTCGTCCTTGACGATCCGCTCCTGCTCGATGGCGGTGCCCAGGTCCGCCAGGCGTACGTGTGGGGCGACCGAGCCCATGGCGCGGTGGCGGGTGACGGTGAGGTGGTGCTCCTCCACCGCGAGGGTGTCCGCCCCCGCCTTGCCCGCGATGTCGACGGCCGCGACCGCCGGGTCGCCGCCCGACGCGGGCAGGACCACTTGGCGCAGCTGCTCGTCGAGGCGGCCCTCGACCGGGTCGCCGGAGGGCGGACGGGGGCAGAGCAGGACGTCGTCGCCCGCGCCCAGCAGCAGGACGGAGCCCGGGGGCGCGCCGCCCGCGAGATAGCGGACGTTGGCGGGGCGGGAGACCAGGGCCGCCGCAGAGCCGGACGCCGCGCACCGGTCGCGCAGCCGCCCTCGGCGGTCCGCAAACACCTCTGACATGCCCCGAGCCTACGAGCGTGCGCCCGCCTCGGCAGGTCGGGCAGGTCCGGACGGGGCCCGCTCGGACCGCCCTCGACCTGCTCGGCGCGCTCACCGCCACCGGCGGCCTCGGCCTCGTCGCGTACGCGCTCGTCGGGCGCAGTCCCGTAGCGGGCCCAACCTCTGCGGGGACGACCCTGCACGGCCCCACCCCGGCCGTACGCCGACTGCGGCTAGAACGCCGGGGGGCTCGCGATGGCGCGGGCCAGGACGTCGTCCAGGGCGCGGGCGGTGGTTTCCACGTCGTACGTCGAGTTGTCGATGATCGGCAGGCCGGAGCCGTACCAGCCGGCCATCCGGCCGTGGATGCCGGCGACCTCCTCGTCGGAGAGGCGGCGGTTGCCGGAGCGTTCGGCGTTGCGCTCCAGGACGATCTCGAGTCCGGGGAGCAGCACGACGGGGAGGAGGCCGGGGCCTACGTGGCGTTTCCAGCCGCCGAGGCCGACGACGGGGCGGTCGGGGAAGACGGCGTCGTCGAGGATGCAGGAGATGCCGTTGGCGAGGAAGTTCCGCGCGGCGAAGCCGCAGGTGCGGCGGGCCAGGCGGTACTGCGCCTCGGACTGGTCGTTCCAGCCGGACTGGGGGTCGGCGAAGCCGGCGCAGACCCATTCGCGTACGTCGTCGAGGCTGATGTGCGCGGTGGGTACACGGCGGTTCTGGGCCCAGTGCCGGGCGACCGTGGTCTTGCCGGCGCCCGCCGGGCCGATGAGGAGGACGGCGAGCGTCGCGGTCCCGGTGCCCTGTTCGGCGGGCGGCGGCGGGGCCGGGGCGGCGACCGGGCCGCCGGGCGGGAGGTGGATGTGGCCGGTGGTGTCGCGTGGGGGCGGGGCGGCGGACGGGTGGTGCGGACCGGGCGCGGCCCAGCCGGGCGCGGGCGGGGGGCCCTGCGGCGGCGGGCCCGGGTGGTGGGCGGCCTGGTTCATCCATCCGGTGGCTGCGTGCCCCGGCTGGTGGGGCGGCGGCAGCGGAGCCCCCACTGCGTGCTGCATCCGGTGCCACTCCGTCTCGTGCGACTGTCACTGGTCGGGCGCCCGTTCGGGTCGCCCGTTACCGAACCGTACCCTCCCCGGCCGGCTGTATGGGAACGGCCGGGGACGGTACGGAGTGCCCGTCAGCCGAGTTCGTCGGCGAGGGCGCGCAGGGCGAGCCGGTAGGAGCCGATGCCGAAGCCCGCGATGGTGCCGCTGGCGACCGCCGCGACGACGGAGGTGTGGCGGAACTCCTCACGCGTGTACGGGTTCGAGATGTGCACCTCGATGAGCGGTGCGGTGCGCTGGGCGGCGGCGTCGCGCATCCCGTACGAGTAGTGGGTGAACGCGCCCGGGTTGAGGACGACCGGCAGCTGTCCGTCGGCTGCCTCGTGGAGCCAGCGGATCATCTCGCCCTCGTCGTTCGTCTCGCGTACGTCGACGTCGAAGCCGAGCTCCTTGCCGAGGGACTGGCAGGCGGAGACGAGTCCGGCGTAGGAGGTCGCGCCGTAGACGTCCGGTTCGCGCGAGCCGAGGCGGCCGAGGTTGGGGCCGTTGAGGACCAGGACCTTGCGGGTCACGCGGAGACCTCCCCGTACGCGGCGACGAGGACGGCCGGGTCGGGGCCCTCGAGGACGGTCGGCTTGGCGAGGCCGTCGAGGACGATGAAGCGCAGCAGGTCGCCGCGGGACTTCTTGTCGACCTTCATGGTCTCCAGCAGCTTGGGCCACTGGTCGCCGCGGTAGGTCAGGGGCAGGCCGACGGACTCCAGGACGGTGCGGTGCCGGTCCGCGGTGGCGTCGTCCAGGCGGCCCGCGAGGCGGCCGAGTTCGGCCGCGAAGACCATGCCGACCGAGACGGCGGCGCCGTGGCGCCACTTGTAGCGCTCGTTCTTCTCGATGGCGTGGGCGAGGGTGTGGCCGTAGTTGAGGATCTCCCGGAGGCCGGACTCCTTGAGGTCGGACGAGACGACGTCGGCCTTGACGCGGATCGCCCGTTCGATCAGCTCCTGGGTGTGGGGGCCGGTCGGGGTGCGGGCGGCCTGCGGGTCCTGCTCGATCAGGTCGAGGATGGCGGGGTCGGAGATGAAGCCCGCCTTGATGACCTCGGCCAGCCCGCTGACGTAGTCGTGGACCGGGAGCGAGTCGAGGGCGGCGAGGTCGCACAGGACACCGGCCGGAGGGTGGAAGGCACCGACGAGGTTCTTGCCCTCGGCGGTGTTGATGCCGGTCTTGCCGCCGACGGCCGCGTCCACCATGGCCAGGACCGTGGTGGGCACCGCGATCCAGCGCACGCCGCGCAGCCAGGTGGCCGCGACGAAGCCGGCCAGGTCGGTGGTGGCGCCGCCGCCGACGCCGACGATGACGTCGGTGCGGGTGAAGCCGGACTGGCCGAGCGCCTTCCAGCAGTAGGCGGCGACCTCTGCGGTCTTGGCCTCCTCCGCGTTGGGCACCTGGATCGCGACGGCCTCGTACCCCTGCTCGGCGAGGTCGGCGCGCAGCGCCTCGCCGGTCTCGGCGAGCGCCTCGGGGTGGATGACGGCCACGCGCTTGGCCCGGTCGCCGACGAGGCCGGGCAGCTCGGCGAGCAGCTGCCGGCCGACCAGCACCTCGTACGGGTCGGTGCCGGCCGAGCCGCCCACCTGGATACGGGTCACTGCCTGGTCAGTCACTTCTTCAGCTCCAGTGCGTCGAGGACCGCCTCGGCGACCTCTTCGGGGGTCTTGTCGTCGGTGGCCACGACCACCCGGGCGACTTCGGTGTACAGGTGGCGCCGGGCCTCCATCAGCTCGCGCCACTGGCGGCGCGGGTTGACGGCGAGGAGGGGGCGGGCGGTGTTGAGGCCGACGCGGCGGACCGCTTCCTCGACGTCCATCGAGAGGTAGGCGACCGGGAGCCCCGAGAGGCGTTCCCGGGTGCCGGCGTCGAGGACGGCGCCGCCGCCGAGGGCGAGGACGCCCGTGTGCTCGGCGACGGCGGCCCGTACGGCCTCGCGCTCAAGGGCACGGAAGTGCTCTTCGCCGTCCTCGATGAAGATGTCGGAGATCTCGCGCCCCTCGGCGGCCACGATGTCGGCGTCGGTGTCCCGGTAGGGCACGCCGAGTCGCTCGGCGAGCAGCGCGCCCACGGTGGACTTGCCGGAGCCCATCGGCCCGACCAGGACGATCAGCGGGCCGGTGCTCACCGGATGTGGAGGTTGTCGAGGTACGAGCGGACGTTGCGGCGGGTCTCGGTGACGCTGTCGCCGCCGAACTTCTCCGCGACCGCGTCCGCGAGGACGAGGGCCACCATGGCCTCGGCGACGATGCCGGCGGCCGGGACCGCGCACACGTCGGAGCGCTGGTGGTGCGCGGCGGCGGGCTCGCCGGTGACGACGTCGACGGTCTTGAGCGCCCGGGGAACGGTCGCGATGGGCTTCATCGCGGCGCGCACGCGTAGCAGCTCGCCCGTGGTCAGGCCGCCCTCGGTGCCGCCGGAGCGGCCGGAGGTGCGCCTGATGCCCTCGTCGGTGGAGACGATCTCGTCGTGGGCCTTGGAGCCGGGTACGCGGGCCAGGTCGAAGCCGTCGCCGACCTCGACACCCTTAATGGCCTGGATGCCCATGAGGGCGGCCGCCAGGCGGGCGTCCAGGCGCCGGTCCCAGTGGACGTGGGAGCCGAGGCCGACGGGCACGCCGTAGGCGAGGACCTCGACGACGCCGCCGAGGGTGTCGCCGTCCTTGTGGGCCTGGTCGATCTCGGCGACCATCGCCTTCGACGCGTCCGCGTCCAGGCAGCGCACGGGGTCGGCGTCCAGCTTCTCGACGTCGGCCGGGGTCGGGTAGACGCCGTACGGGGCCTTGGCGCTCGCCAGCTCGGTCACATGGCTGACGATCTCGATGCCGGCCGTCTCCTTCAGGTACGAGCGGGCGACGGCACCGAGCGCGACGCGCGCGGCGGTCTCGCGGGCGCTGGCGCGCTCCAGGATCGGCCGGGCCTCGTCGAACCCGTACTTCTGCATGCCGGCCAGGTCCGCGTGGCCGGGGCGGGGCCGGGTCAGCGGGGCGTTACGGGCCAGTTCGGCGAGCTCGTCCGGGTCGACCGGGTCGGCCGCCATGACCTTCTCCCACTTGGGCCACTCGGTGTTGCCGACCATCACGGCGACGGGCGATCCCATGGTCAGGCCGTGGCGTACGCCACCGAGGAAGGTCACCTCGTCGCGCTCGAACTTCATGCGGGCGCCGCGCCCATAGCCGAGGCGCCGACGGGCCAGGTGGTCCGCCACCATCTCCGTGGTGATCGGCACACCGGCGGGAAGACCCTCCAGCGTCGCCACCAGTGCGGGGCCGTGCGACTCCCCGGCGGTCAGCCAGCGCAACCTGCTCAACGGTGCTCCTCATGCTCGCGCCTCGACTGCGACGGCGCGACCGGGTGCGCGGCCCTGGCCCGCCTCATCACGATCCTCCCATGACCTGCTACTGGACCGGTCGACCGGTCCAGTAGTCGGACTCGCGAGGTGTCAGGTCCGGTGCGCGCCGCACCTTCCCGGCGAAGCGGTTCTATCCGGCGGCGAGGGCCCGCTCCCCGGCGGCCCGCATCACGGCCAGCGGTGCCGGCGTCCGGCCGGTCATCTGTTCCACCTGGAGGACGGCCTGGTGGACGAGCAGGTCGAGCCCGCCCACGACCGCCCCGCCGCGCGCCGACCAGGCGGCCGCCAGGGCGGTCGGCCACGGGTCGTACAGCACGTCGAAGAGGGTGCCCGGCCGGTCGGGGGCCGCGCCGGCGAGCGCGTCGGTCGTCCCGGCGGGCGTCGTGGCGACGACCAGCGGCGCCCGCAGCCCCTCGGCCGCGTCCGCCCAGTCGGCGGTGCGCACCTGGACGCCGAGCCGCTCGCCCCAGCCGCGCATCTCGGCGGCGCGGGCCTCGCTGCGTACGTACGCGGTGACGGGCCCCGCGCAGATGTGGGACAGCGCGGCGAGCGCGGAGGAGGCGGTGGCGCCCGCGCCCAGGACGGCGGCGGTCTCGACCTTCTCCACGCCCCGCTCCCGCAGCGCGGCAATCATGCCGGGGATGTCGGTGTTGTCGCCGACGCGGCGGCCGTCCTCGGTGAAGACGACCGTGTTGACGGCCTCGACGGAGGCGGCCGTGTCGGTGATCTCGTCGAGCAGCGGGATGACGGCCCGCTTGAGCGGCATGGTCAGCGACAGTCCGGCCCAGGACGCGTCGAGCCTCTCCAGGAACCCCGGCAGCCGGGCCTCGTCCACCTCGTACCGGTCGTACGACCAGTCGGTGAGGCCGAGCTCCGCGTAGGCGGCCCGGTGCAGCACCGGGGAGAGGGAGTGGGCGATCGGCGACCCGAGCACGGCGGCCTTGCGGGCGCCGGACCCGGGGGCGTCAGTCGCTGCCCTGGTTGTCATTGAACTTGTCCTTCAGTTTCAGGAATTCGTCGTGGGTCTTGGCGAATTCCGTCTTGTTCATTCCGTCGGTCGCGACGAAGTACATCCAGCCGTCGCTCGTCGGTTTCAGGGCCGCTTCCAGGGCCACATGGCCCGGGTTGCCGATCGGTCCCGGCGGGAGGCCCTTCTGGGTGTACGTGTTGTACGGGTCCTGGTTGCTGTTGATCTCGGATTCGCTGATGTCGATGTTGCTCTGGCCCTTGAGGTAATTGAAGGCCGAGTCGAACTGGAGCAGCTGGTTGGTCTCCGTGTTGGTGGGCTTGAGGCGGTTGTAGACGACCTCGCCCATCTTGCGGAAGTCGTCGGGGGTCTTGCCCTCGGCGTTCACCAGGCTCGCGACGGTGAGCAGCTCCCAAGGACCCTTCAGGTCCAGGGACTTGGCCTTGCCTTCGAGGTCGAGCTTCTCGTACTCCGCGTTGGCCCGGGTGACCATGTCCTTCAGGATGTCTTCGGGCTTCGCGTTCTTGGAGAGCGGATAGGTCGCCGGGTAGAGGAAACCTTCGAGCGGGTCCTTGAGATCGGGGTGACCGGTCGCCCAGGCGGGCAGACCGAGATTCTTCGCATTGGCCTTGGCCACCGCCTCGGTGGCGCCCGGCTTCAGTTTGAGTTTCTTGTCGATCTGCTCGTAGACGTACGCGTTCCGCTTGCCCTCGGGAATAGTGAGGTTGTTGCGGCTGGCCGGGCTGAGCATGGCCTTGATGGCATTGGCCGCCGACATCTGCTTCTTGAGGACGTAGACGCCGTCCTGAATGGCTTTGCCGTCGGGGTTGTCCTGGAGGGCCGAGACGAAGGCCTCGGCGCTCTTCACCACGCCGGCCTGGGCAAGGATGGAGCCGATCTCGCCGCCGCCGGCGCCCTTGGGGATCGTGACCTCTGTCGTCTCGGCGATGCCCGCGCCCTCGAAGTCGGGGGCGGGGCCGAACTGCCCCTGCCAGAACTGATAGCCGAAGTAGCCGACGCCTCCGGCGCCGCCCGCAAGGACGAGGGCGACGACCAGGCAGGCGAGGCCGTTGCGGCTCTTTTTCTTCTTCTGTTTGCCGCCCCGGCGGCTGCGGCCCCCGCCGCGCCTGGAGCCGGCCGCCTCGTCGTCGCAGCCGTCGTCCCCGTCGTCGTCCGTGGCGCCCCCCGCGCCGCCCGCGCCGTCCGCGCCGTCCGAGAAGAACGGGTGGCTCTCCTGCTCCGGCTCCCGCTCCTGACGCGCCGGCTCCGGCTGGGGCTCGGGCCGCCGCTGGCCCGGGGGCTGCGGCGGCGGGTACGCCTCGGGGGTGCCGTACAGGTCGGGGGCCTGGTTGCCGTACGGGTCGGCCGGGGCCGGCGCCCCGTAGGGCATCGCCGCTTGCTGACCGGTGTCCCAGCCGCCCGTGTCGTACGGCTGCCCCGCATAGGTCTGCTGGGCGTAGTGCTGCTGGACGTGGTAGTCCTGCGCGGCCTGGTACTGCTCGTCGCCATACCCCTGCTGCGGCTGCTGCTGGTACGGGTCCTGCTGGTTCCCGTACTGCGTCTGCTGGTAGTAGGCCTGCTGACCTTCCCACCCCTGGTCCCGGTGCGCCGGGTCCTCGGGGTGCCACGGTTCGGAGCCGGGGCTCCGGCCATACTCAGTCATCGATCCCCAAACAGCCGCGAGGCGTCCGGACGATCCGCCTCTACGTAGCGCGACGCCTGTTCGAACACCGCCGCGTAGCGGGGAACGTTACCGTATCGCGATCAGATGACCACTTCGACGCTCTCTCCGGGCGGATTACCCGATACCCGTTCGGACTCAAGAGCGTTCTGAAGGATGATCGCAGCGGCTGCCTGATCGATGACAGACCGGCCCTTTCTGGACTTCACGCCCGAGGCGCGCAGCCCCTGACTGGCCGTCACTGTGGTCATCCTCTCGTCCACGAGCCGTACGGGGACGGGGGCGACGCCCCGGGCGAGCTCCTGGGCGAAGGCGCGGACCTTGACCGCGGCCGGGCCCTCGCCCCCGCTGAGGGAGCGAGGGAGCCCGACCACGATCTCGATCGGTTCGTACTCCTCGGCGATCTGCTTCAACCGCCGGTGGGCGGCCGGGACATCACGTCCCGGCACGGTCTCCACCGGTGTGGCGAGGACCCCGTCGGGGTCGCACGAGGCGACCCCGATCCGGGCGTCCCCGACGTCGATCGCGAGCCGGCGGCCCCGTCTCATCAGACGGTGTCCGCGACGAGCCGCTCGACGGCGGCGATGGCCTCACCGATGGCCTCGGGGTTCTGGCCGCCGCCCTGGGCGACGTCCGGCTTGCCGCCACCGCCGCCGCCGAGGGTCTTGGCGGCCGTACGGACCAGCTCGCCGGCCTTCAGGCCCCGCTCGCGGGCGGCCTCGTTGGTGGCGATCACCGTCAGCGGACGGCCGTTGGCCGTGGTGAACAGGGCGACGACGGCCGGGCGGTCACCCGGGATGCGGCCGCGCACGTCGAGGACCAGCTTGCGCAGGTCGTCGGCGGAGGTGCCGTCGGGGACCTGGCCGGTCACCAGGGCCACACCGCGTACGTCCTGGGCGCCCTGGGCCAGACCGGCGGCGGCCTGGAGCACCTTCTCGGCGCGGAACTTCTCGATCTCCTTCTCGGCGTCCTTCAGCTTGCCGAGCATGGCGGAGATCTTGTCCGGCAGCTCCTCGCTGCGGCCCTTGACCAGCTCCTGGAGCTGGGCGACGACCGTGTGCTCCTTGGCCAGGAAGTTGTACGCGTCGACGCCGACGAGGGCCTCGATACGGCGCACACCGGAGCCGATCGACGACTCGCCGAGCAGCTTCACCAGGCCCAGCTGGGCGGTGTTGTGGACGTGCGTACCGCCGCACAGCTCCTTGGAGAAGTCGCCGATGGTGACGACACGGACCTTCTCGCCGTACTTCTCGCCGAACTCGGCGATGGCGCCCTGCCGCTTGGCCTCGTCGATCGGCATCACCTCGGCGTGCACGTCCAGTTCGCGGGCGAGCACCTCGTTGATCTTCTGCTCGACGTCGGTGAGGACCGTGCCGGGTACGGCGGCCGGCGAGCCGAAGTCGAAGCGGAAGCGGCCCGGGGCGTTCTCCGAACCGGCCTGGGCGGCCGTCGGGCCGAGCGCGTCGCGCAGCGCCTGGTGGGTGAGGTGCGTGGCGCTGTGGGCGCGGGCGATGGCGCGGCGGCGCTTGACGTCGATCGTGGCGTACGCCGTGGAGCCGACCGTCACCTCGCCGACCTGGACCGAGCCCTTGTGCACGGAGACGCCGGGCACCGGCTGCTGGACGTCGCGGACCTGGATGACGGCACCGCTGTGCAGCCGGATGCGGCCGCTGTCGGCCTGCTGGCCACCGCCCTCGGCGTAGAACGGCGTGCGGTCGAGGACGACCTCGACGTCGTCGCCCTCGGTGGCGGCGGGCGAGGGGACACCGTTGACGATCAGGCCGACGACGGTCGTCTCGCCCTCGGTGTTGGTGTAGCCGGTGAACTCGGTGGAACCGGAGGTGTCGGCGATCTCGCGGTAGGCGGAGACGTCGGCGTGGCCGGTCTTCTTGGCCCGGGCGTCGGCCTTGGCGCGGTCCCGCTGCTCCTTCATCAGGCGGCGGAAGCCGTCCTCGTCCACGGACAGGCCCTGCTCGGCGGCCATCTCCAGGGTGAGGTCGATCGGGAAGCCCCAGGTGTCGTGGAGCAGGAACGCCTTGTCGCCGGAGAGCACCGTGCCGCCGGCGGCCTTGGTCTCGGTGACGGCCGTGTCGAGGATGTTGGTGCCGCCCTTGAGGGCCTTGAGGAAGGCGGCCTCCTCGGCGAGGGCGACCGTCTCGATGCGCTTGCGGTCGGTCTCCAGCTCCGGGTACTGCTCGCCCATCGTCTTGATGACCGTGTCGACGAGCTCGCCGACGACCGGGCCCGAGGCGCCCAGCATGCGCATGTTGCGGATGGCGCGGCGCATGATGCGGCGCAGCACATAGCCGCGGCCCTCGTTGCCGGGGGTGACGCCGTCGCCGATGAGCATCACGGACGTACGCATGTGGTCGGCGACCACACGGAGGGAGACGTCGCTCGCGTGGGCCTGGCCGTAGCGCACACCGGTCAGCTCGGTGGCCTTGTCGATGACGACCTTCAGGGTGTCGGTCTCGTACATGTTCTGTACGCCCTGGAGGATCATCGCCAGGCGTTCCAGACCGAGGCCCGTGTCGATGTTCTTGCTCGGCAGGTCACCGAGGATCTCGAAGTCCTCCTTGCCGGTGCCCTGGCCGCGCTCGTACTGCATGAAGACCAGGTTCCAGATCTCCACGTACCGCTCGTCGTTGACGGCCGGGCCGCCCTCGACGCCGAACTCGGGGCCGCGGTCGTAGTTGATCTCCGAGCAGGGTCCGCAGGGGCCGGGGACGCCCATGGACCAGAAGTTGTCCTTCTTGCCCAGGCGCTGAATGCGCTCGGCCGGGACGCCGACCACGTCGCGCCAGATCTGCTCGGCCTCGTCGTCGTCCTGGTAGACCGTGATCCAGAGCTTCTCGGGCTCCAGGCCGTAGCCGCCGTGCTCGACGGAGCCGGTCAGCAGCTCCCAGGCGAGCTTGATGGCGCCTTCCTTGAAGTAGTCGCCGAAGGAGAAGTTGCCGCACATCTGGAAGAACGTGCCGTGGCGGGTGGTCTTGCCGACCTCTTCGATGTCCGGCGTGCGCACGCACTTCTGGACGCTGGAGGCGCGCTTGTACGGCGGCTTCTCCTCGCCGAGGAAGTAGGGCTTGAACGGCACCATGCCGGCGTTGACCAGCAGCAGAGTCGGGTCGTCCGCGATGAGCGACGCCGAAGGGACGACGGTGTGCCCGCGCTCCTCGAAGAAGCTCAGCCAGCGGCGGCGGATTTCAGCCGACTCCATCAGTGGTCCTCATTCCGGTTGTACGAGTGGTTGTTGGGGTGCGGGGGGCGGGGCGCCCCGCCGTCCAGGGCGGCCGCCCGGCGCGGCGCCGGGAGCGCGGGGTCGTCGACCGGTGCCTCCAGGCCCAGGGCCTCGCCCAGTTCGGCCTCGCGCTGGAGCATGCCCGCCCGGACGTCGAGCGCGAACTCCTTGAGCCGGTGGCCGGTCTCGACCGCCTTGTCGGCGGCCTGGGCGGCGAGGCTCTCGGGGGTCAGCTGCTTGAGCTTGCGGTTGACCTTGGTGGTGGCCCACACGCCGGCTGCGGCGCCCGCGGTGAACCAGAAAGCACGGCGGAACATCCCTTGCGTCAGCCCTTCCGCTTCCGGCCCCTGGCTCCCGGCACCGTACGGCCGACGATCACCGTACGCCGGGGCTGCTCGGCCGGCCTGTCGTTCTTGTTCCGGCTCATCGCCCGGCGTACGCCGTAGCCGAACGCCGCGACCTTGACGAGCGGGCCGCCGAAGGTGGAGGCGACCGTCGTGGAGAGCGCGGAGGCGTTGGACGTGACTTCCTGGACGTCCGACGCGATGGCGTCGACCCGGTCGAGCTGTGTCTGCGCGGAGCGCACGGTCGCGGACGCGTCGGCCAGCAGCGGGACCGCCTGCTCGGTCACCTCGGCCACGAGCCGGGTGGTCGCCCTGAGCGTCTGGGCCAGCCTCACCAGCACCACGGCCAGGAAGGAGACCAGGATCGCCCAGAAGACGGCGACCAGAATCCCGGCAACCTCTCCACCGGTCACTGCGCACCGCTCTCTGCTCGTCGGTCGTGTGTCGTCGTATGTCGAACGCCTTGAAAAATCGTCCTCCGAGCCTATCGCGCCGACGCTCGCTCCCCGTACCGCATTACGCCCTCGCCCACCGGAGCTTGAACACCGCCCTGACGGCCGCCCGGTGCGGGTCGGTGGCGCGGTGCGGCTCGGTGCCCTGCCGGGGGGATGGGGCCCCTCCGGGCTCGCCTCCTCGAGGCCGGCGGCCTTGGGTACGTCGGAAGGGAAGCCGTTGCGGAGCCGCCAACCTCTGCGGGGGCGACCCTGCACGGCCCCACCCCGGTCGTACGCCGGGTGCGGGCCGGTTCGCCGACCGGGGCCCGGGGCGGTGCCCCGATAACGCGGAAGCCCGCCGGCTCCCTGCCCGGGAGGGCGGGGAACGGCGGGCTGGAAGCCGCGTGAGGGCTACGCCAGGGTCAGCGGGCGTAGTACTCGACGACCAGCTGCTCGTCGCAGATGACCGGGATTTCCTTGCGGTTCGGCTCGCGGTCGAGGCGGAAGGCCAGGGCCTTCAGGTTGACCTGCAGGTAGCGGGGGGTCTCGCCGTCGGGGGCGAAGCCGCCCTCACGCGCGACCTGGAACAGGGTCTTGGCGCGGCTGCGCTCGCGGACCATCACGACGTCGTCGGGACGGACGCGGAACGACGGCTTGTCGACCTTGCCACCGTTGACCTCGATGTGGCCGTGGACGACCATCTGGCGGGCCTGGTAGATGGTGCGGGCGATGCCCGAACGCAGGACCAGGGCGTCGAGGCGGCGCTCGAGCTCGACGACCAGCGCCTCGCCCGTCTTGCCCTCGGCCTTCTTGGCGCGGTCGTAGGCACGCGCCATCTGGCGCTCGCTGATGTCGTACTGCGCACGCAGACGCTGCTTCTCGAGCAGACGGACCTTGTAGTCCGAGTTCTGCTTGCGGCCACGGCCGTGCTCGCCCGGCGGGTAGGGGCGGGCCTCGAAGTACTTGACGGCCTTCGGCGTCAGCGCGATACCGAGCGCGCGAGACTTCTTGACCTTGGGACGCGACTGGTTAGGCACGTTCTCCAGACCTCCGATATAGGTTAGGTTAGGCTTACCTTAATCAAGGAGATCGCATGTCGAGCCCTGGGAACACCACGCGCATCACAGACAGCAGCACAAAGAGCGACGCTCCGGCTTCGCAGAGCATCGATGTGACGGAGGTCCGATCAGCTCATGGTCAGCCGCGTCCCAGCGGGCTTGAAACCGCCCGGATGCCGTCAGCAGCCGAGCGCACACGAACTCTCGTACAGAGTACATGCTCCGCGGTCCTCATCATCCCGGGGGCGGACGAGGCCCGTCCGGACGAGCTGATGCCGGAGGCCCGGACCGTGGGAACGGACGGCGCGGTGTTCCTGCTGTTCCCGGCCGACGCCCCGCCCGTGCGGGCCGCCACGCACGCCCAGGACGACGAGCTGCCCGTGGTGCTTGAGCTCACCGATGTGGCCCCTGTTGCCGTGCCGCACCGCATCCGCGGGCGGGCGTGGGTCTCCGGGTGGCTGACGTGCGCTCCTGGTGTCGCCGAGCCCGGGTCCATGATGCTGCGGCTGGAGGTCGGCGAGGCGTACCTCGACGACCTGTGGGGTGATGCCACGGTCGGCCCCGAGGACTTCGCCGAGGCCGTGCCGGACCCTCTCACTGCGTACGAGACCGAACTGCTGCAGCACCTCGCCGCCGTGCACGACGACCATGTGCAGGGGCTGAGCGGCCTGCTCGGGCACCGCGCCGACGTACGGCGTGTGGTGCCGCTGGCGCTGGACCGGTTCGGGCTGCGGGTGCGCTGCCGGGACGCGGCGGGGTGTTCGTTCGACGCGCGCTTCGACTTCCCGGAGCCGGTGGGGGACATCCACGGGCTGCGGCGCGCGATGCGCGCGCTCTTCGAGGCGGCCGGCGGCTGACTAGCCGGCCTCGCCGCCGCGCAGCCGCTCGCGCACCTTCTCGACCACGTCCGCGTACCGCGCCTCCGCGCCGTAGCGCGTGGGCTCGTAGTAGCGCCTGCCGTGGATCTCGTCCGGGGCGTACTGCTGGGCGGCGATACCGCCCGGGACGTCGTGCGGGTACACATATCCCTGGGCGTGGCCCAGCTTGGCCGCGCCCTTGTAGTGCCCGTCGCGGAGATGGGGAGGAACAGGGCCTGCGAGGCCGTTCCGTATGTCCGCCTGGGCGGCTGCGATCGCCGTGGTCGCGGCGTTGGACTTGGGCGCCAGTGCGAGCGCGATGGTGGCGTGGCTGAGGGTGAGGGCCGCCTCCGGGAAGCCGATCATGGCCACTGCCTGGGCGGCCGCGACGGCGAGGGGCAGTGCCGTCGGGTCCGCGAGGCCGATGTCCTCGCTGGCAGAGATCATCAGGCGGCGGGCGATGAAGCGGGGGTCCTCGCCGGCCTCGATCATCCGGGCCAGGTAGTGCAGGGCGGCGTCGACGTCGGAGCCGCGGATCGACTTGATCAGCGCGCTGGCGACGTCGTAGTGCTGGTCGCCGTCCCGGTCGTACTTCACGGCCGCCCGGTCGACCGTCTCCTCCAGTGTGGCGAGGGTGATCTCCGGCTCGTTCTTGGCGAGGGCCGCGCCGGCCGCCGCCTCCAGGGCGGTGAGCGCCCGGCGGGCGTCGCCGCCGGCGATCCGGAGGAGGTGGGCTTCGGCGTCGTCCGGGAGGGTGACCGCGCCGTTCAGACCGCGCTCGTCGACCAGCGCCCGCTTCAGCAGCCCGCGGATGTCGTCGTCGGTGAGCGGCTCCAGGGTGAGCAGGAGCGAGCGGGAGAGCAGGGGGGAGATCACCGAGAAGTAGGGGTTCTCGGTGGTGGCGGCGATGAGGGTGACCCAGCGGTTCTCCACGGCGGGCAGGAGGGAGTCCTGCTGGGCCTTGCTGAAGCGGTGGATCTCGTCGAGGAAGAGGACCGTCTCCTTGCCGAAGCCACCGGCCGCGCGGCGCGCGCCGTCGATGACCGCGCGGACCTCCTTGACGCCCGCGGTGATCGCGGACAGCTCCACGAAGCGCTTGTTGGTCGCCTTGGAGACGACGTACGCCAGTGTCGTCTTGCCCGTGCCGGGCGGGCCCCACAGGATCACGGACGAGGCGCCGGCCGGGCCGCCCGCGCCTTCACCGACCAGTCGGCGCAGCGGTGAGCCGGGCTTGAGCAGGTGCTGCTGGCCGACGACTTCGTCCAGGGTGCGCGGACGCATCCGTACCGCCAGGGGACTGCTGGACGGGTCCTTTTCCTGGCGTTCTTCGGCTGCGGCGGTAAAGAGGTCGGGCTCCACATCGTGAAGCCTATGTCAGCCCACTGACAGTCCCGGCGGTGCCGGTCAGCCGGTCCAGAAATCCCACCAGCGGGTCAGGATGAGCATCCCGATGATCCCGATGTGCAGGACGGGGAGTACCCAGGTGAACTCGTCGAGGAAGCCGCGGACCGGGCGGGGGGCGGGCAGCAGGCCGTTGCGTACGTTGTGCGAGGTGACGTACCAGAACATGACGATCGTCGCGACCCAGGCCAGGGAGCACCACAGGCAGAGTGCGTTGATCGTGTAGAGCGACTGGTACATGAGCCACATGCAGAAGCCCACGCCGAAGAGCGTGCCCGCGTTCAGCCCCAGCCAGTACCAGCGGCGGTAGCGCGCGCCCGCGAGGAGGGCCACGCCGATGGCGATCACCATGCCGTACGTGACCAGGCCGAGCATCGGGTTGGGGAACCCGAGGGCGGAGGCCTGTTCGCTCTTCATGATGTTGCCGCACGAGACGATGGGGTTCAGGCTGCAGCCCGGCGTGAAGTTCGGGTCCTCCAGCAGCTTGAACTTGTCGAGCGTGATCACCCACGCCGCGAGCAGCCCTGCCGCGCCGGTGACCACCAGCATCCACGCGAACGCCCGGCTGCTGCCGACCGTCGTCGCGCCATGGTCGGAGGACACGTCGTCAACCGCTGCAGTCGTCATGTGGGCCGTTCCATCACTCGGTCGGTGCGTGAGGCAGTGGTCATTCTGCCGCATGGGGGCCGCTGTCCGCCGTTCGGTGGACATAAGGACACCCCGGCCGGGGCCGGGGTGTCCGGAGGGTCACGCGAGGCGCGAGCTCAGCTTCTCAACGATCCCGTCGAGCGCGACCGGCTCCTGCTCACCGGACTCCATGTCCTTGAGCTGGGCCACGCCCTCGGCCAGGTCCCGCTCGCCCAGGACGAGCGCGTACCGCGCTCCGCTGCGGTTGGCGGCCTTCATGGAGGCCTTCAGGCCCTTGCCCCCGTACGCGAAGTCCGTCGCGACGCCCGCCTTGCGCAGCTCGGTGACCACGCCGAACAGGCGGCGCCGGGCCTCCTCGCCGATCGGTACCGCGAAGACGCTGGTGGTGGCCGGCAGGTCGAGCGTGACGCCCTCGGCCTCCAGGGCCAGGACCGTGCGGTCCACGCCCAGCGCCCAGCCCACCGACGGCAGGGCGGGGCCGCCGATCATCTCGGACAGGCCGTCGTAGCGGCCGCCGCCGCCCACCGCGGACTGCGAGCCGAGGCCGTCGTGGACGAACTCGAAGGTGGTGCGGGTGTAGTAGTCCAGGCCGCGCACCAGCTTCTCGTCGTCCTCGAAGACCACCCCGGCCGCGGTCAGCAGCTCGCGCACCTCGGAGTGGTACGCCTTGCAGGCGTCGCACAGGTGGTCGCGCAGCAGCGGTGCGCCGACCAGCTGCTTCTGGACGTCGGCGCGCTTGTCGTCAAGGACCCGCAGCGGGTTGATGTCGACGCGGCGGCGGGTGTCCTCGTCCAGGTCGAGGCCGCGCAGGAAGCCCTGGAGGGCCTCGCGGTAGAGGGGGCGGCACTCCTTGTCGCCCAGCGAGTTCAGCAGGATGCGGAAGTCGCGCAGGCCGAGGGAGCGGTAGGCCTGGTCGGCCAGGATGATCAGCTCGGCATCCAGCGCGGGGTCCTCGGCGCCGATCGCCTCGGCGCCGACCTGCGAGAAGTGGCGGTAGCGGCCCTTCTGCGGGCGCTCGTAGCGGTAGTACGAGCCCGAGTACCAGAGCTTGACGGGGAGGTTGCCCGCCTTGTGGAGGTTGGCCTCCAGCGCCGCGCGCAGCACGGACGCGGTGCCCTCGGGGCGCAGGGCGAGCCTGTCGCCGCCCTTGGTCTCGAAGGCGTACATCTCCTTGGTGACGATGTCGGTGGACTCGCCGACACCGCGGGCGAACAGCTCGACGTTCTCGAAGCCGGGGGTCTCGACGTAGCCGTAGCCGGAGTTCTTCAGCGGCGCGGAGATCGCCTCGCGGACGGCGAGGTACGTCGCGGAACTCGGCGGAAGCAGGTCGTACGTGCCCTTGGGGGCCTGGAAGGTACTCACGGGACTTCTCTCGTCACATTCCTCGTCGGGGGGCGGGAGCCGCTCCCTGGCCGCTCGCCACCTCGCGGAGGTACGGGTTGGTGGCGCGCTCGCGGCCGATGGTCGTCTGGGGGCCGTGGCCGGACAGGACCACGGTCGAGTCGTCGAGCGGCAGGCACACGCGGGCCAGCGATTCGAGCATCTCGGCCATGTCACCGCCCGGCAGGTCGGTGCGTCCGATGGAGCCGGCGAAGAGCAGGTCGCCCGAGAAGAACACCGGCGGGATGTCCGCGGCCTCGGGCATGCTGAAGGTCACCGACCCCTTGGTATGGCCGGGCGCGTGCGACACGGTCAGCTCCAGGCCCGCGAGGCTCAGCTTCGCCCCGTCGGTCAGCTCGTGGACGTCGTCCGGCTCGCCCACGGTCAGCTCGCCCATGAGCGGCATGCCGATGGAGCGGCCGAGGGCCTTCTCCGGGTCGCTCATCATGTACCGGTCGGCGGGGTGGATCCACGCCGGTACGTCATGGGCACCACAGACCGGGACGACGGAGGCGACGTGGTCGAGGTGGCCATGGGTCAGGACGACGGCCACGGGCTTGAGCCGATGCTTCTTGAGCGTCTCCTCGACACCCTGGGTGGCCTGGTGGCCCGGGTCGATGATCACGCACTCCTCGCCTGCGGCGGGGGCGACCAGGTAGCAGTTGGTCCCCCAGGCCCCGGCGGGGAACCCGGCAATGAGCACGATCGTCCTTAAAGAGTCGTCCGGCACGCGTCGTCCGGCGGAGGAATGCAGCAGATCAGAGCCTACCGGCGCTGCTCATTCCACAGCCAACCCGTATACGGTACGGGCACACTCGGCCAGGACAGGAACAGACGACCGACAAGGAGAAGACCCGGTGGTCACCAGCGATCAGCGGCGGCGCCAGCTCGCCCGGGAGAAGTTCGAGCGACAGCAGAGGCGTCGTGAGGAGGCCCGTAAGAAGGCCAAGCGCCGCAACACGATCATCATCGCCTCGGTGGCCGTGGCGCTGGTGCTGGGAGCCGGGGCGTACACGAACTTCCGCACCGAGTCCGCCGCGGACGCGAAGAAGCCCATCGAGTTCCCCTCGGCGTCGCCGGGCGCCGACTCCTCGCCGGAGCCGAAGGCGGACGAGCCGAAGATGGCCATCGACGCCAAGGCGAAGTACACGATGGCACTGACCACCAACCACGGGGCCGTCTCGATCGCGATGGACGCCGCGAAGACGCCCCGTACGGTGAACTCGTTCAAGCACCTCGCCGACAAGAAGTACTTCGACAACACCAAGTGCCACCGCCTCACCACACAGGGCATCTTCGTGCTGCAGTGCGGCGACCCGAAGGGCGACGGCACCGGCGGCCCGGGCTACACCATCCCTGACGAGAACCTGGGAGCGCTGGGCAAGGCGGGTGCGGACGGTGCGGTGACGTATCCGGCCGGGACGGTGGCGATGGCGAACACCGGGCAGCCCGGCACCGGCGGCAGCCAGTTCTTCCTCGTCTACAAGGACACCAAGCTGCCCCCGCAGTACACGCCCTTCGGCACGATGGACGCGGCCGGTCTGAAGGTCGTCCAGGACGTGGCCAAGGGCGGGGTCGCGGGCGGTACCCAGGACGGTGCGCCCAAGAAGGCCGTCACCATGGAGAAGGCCACCGTCAGCAAGGCGTGAACCGCGGAATTCGGTCGCGCTGAGTGCGGACAGCCGGGCGGCCGGTCGCCTAGATTGGCGTTGTGCAGCGCGAACTCGACTGTCGCGTTGTGGAGGGCGGGCGAGGCCCGTCAGGGAACTGTGGACGATGCCCGGGGGCCGACCGCCCTCGTCGGCATCATGTGGAGGAGGCGCTGTGAGCAGCGACCCGTGGGGCCGCGTCGACGAGACGGGCACCGTGTACGTGCGTACAGCCGACGGCGAGAAGGTCGTCGGATCGTGGCAGGCCGGATCTCCCGAGGAGGCACTGGCCTACTTCGAGCGCAAGTACGAGGGCTTGGTTGTCGAGATCGGCCTCCTCGAGAAGCGGGTGAAGACCACCGACCTGTCGGCCAAGGACGCCATGGCCGCGATCGACCACATCCGTCATCAGGTGGACGAGCACCACGCCGTGGGCGACCTCGACGCGCTGCGCAAGCGGCTCGACAAGCTGGTCGAGACGGTGGAGGCGCGGCGCGAGGAGCGCAAGGCCCAGAAGGCCAAGCAGACCGACGAGGCGCGGCACGCCAAGGAGGCGCTGGTCAAGGAAGCCGAGGAGCTGGCCCAGAGCGAGCAGTGGCGGGCCGCGGGCGAGCGGCTGCGGGCGCTGGTGGACACCTGGAAGGGCCTGCCGCGGCTCGACCGGAAGTCCGACGACGAGCTGTGGCACCGCTTCTCGCACGCCCGGTCGGCGTTCTCCAAGCGTCGCAAGGCGCACTTCGCGTCGCTGGACGCGCAGCGCGAGGAGGCCCGCAAGGTCAAGGAGAAGCTGGTCGCGGAGGCCGAGGCGCTGTCCGGCTCCACGGACTGGGGCGCGACGGCGGCCCGGTACCGCGAGCTGATGGCGGAGTGGAAGGCGGCGGGCCGGGCCCAGCGCGAGCACGAGGACGACCTGTGGAACCGTTTCCGTGGCGCCCAGGACGTCTTCTTCGCGGCGCGCAGCGAGGTCTTCGCGGAGCGTGACGCCGAGCAGGCGGAGAACCTCAAGCTGAAGGAGGAGCTCGCCGGCGAGGCCGAGAAGCTGCTCCCGGTGAAGGACCTCAAGGCGGCCCGCGCGGCCTTCCGGACCATCAACGAGCGGTGGGAGGCGATCGGGCACGTACCGCGCGACGCCCGTCCCAAGGTCGAGGGCCGGATGCACACCGTGGAGCGGGCGATCCAGGAGGCCGAGGAGGCCGAGTGGCGTCGTACGAACCCGGAGGCACGCGCGCGTGCGGCGGGTCTGACGGGCCAGCTCCAGGACGCGGTCGACAAGCTGCAGAAGCAGATCGACGCGGCCCGTGCGGCGGGCAACGACGCCAAGGCGGACAAGCTGGCGCGTGAGCTGGAGGGCCGGCAGGCGCTGCTGGACCAGGCGCTGAAGGGCCTGCAGGAGTTCGGCGGCTGATGCGCACGACATGAGAAGGGCCTCCCCCCGCGGGGAGGCCCTTCTCGCTGTCGTCCGGTTACGGCCTGCGCGCCGAGGTCACGCGGTACACGTCGTACACGCCCTCCACGCCCCGTACCGCCTTCAGGACGTGCCCCAGGTGCTTGGGGTCGCCCATCTCGAAGGTGAAGCGGGAGGTGGCCACCCGGTCGCGGGAGGTCTGGACGGCCGCCGACAGGATGTTGACGTGCTGGTCGGACAGGACGCGGGTGACGTCCGACAGGAGCCGGGAGCGGTCCAGGGCCTCGACCTGGATGGCGACCAGGAAGACCGAGGACTGGGTGGGCGCCCATTCGACGTCGAGGATCCGCTCGGGCTGCTGCGAGAGCGAGTCGACGTTGACGCAGTCGGCGCGGTGAACCGATACGCCGCTGCCGCGGGTGACGAAGCCGATGATCGGGTCGCCCGGCACCGGCGTACAGCAGCGGGCGAGCTTGACCCAGACGTCCTCGACGCCCTTGACGACCACGCCCGGGTCGGCCTTGGTGCGGCGCTTGCCGCGGCCGCGCGACGGCGGGGCCGACTCGGCGATGTCCTCGCTGGCGGCCTCCTCGCCACCGAGGGCCTGCACCAGCTTCTGGACGACGCCCTGGGCGGCGACATGGCCCTCGCCGATCGCCGCGTACAGCGACGAGATGTCGGGGTAGCGCATCTCGTGCGCGAGCGTGACCAGGGAGTCGCCGGTGAGGATGCGCTGGATCGGCAGGTTCTGCTTGCGCATGGCGCGCGCGATGGAGTCCTTGCCCTGCTCGATCGCCTCGTCGCGGCGCTCCTTGGAGAACCAGGCGCGGATCTTGTTCCGGGCGCGCGGCGACTTGACGAAGCCGAGCCAGTCGCGGGACGGGCCCGCGCCTGCGGCCTTGGAGGTGAAGACCTCCACCAGGTCGCCGTTGTCGAGGGTCGACTCGAGCGGTACGAGCCGCCCGTTGACCCGCGCTCCTATGGTGCGGTGGCCGACCTCGGTGTGGACGGCGTACGCGAAGTCCACCGGGGTGGCGCCCGCGGGCAGCGCTATGACGTCACCCTTCGGGGTGAAGACGAAGACCTCGTTGCGGGACAGGTCGAAGCGCAGCGACTCCAGGAACTCGCTGGGGTCCTCGGTCTCCTTCTGCCAGTCCAGCAGCTGGCGCAGCCACGCCATGTCGTTGATGTGGTCGTCCTTGCCGGCCTTCTTCGGTACGTCGGTGCGCACCTTGGAGGCGCCGGCGACGGCCTCCTGCTTGTACTTCCAGTGCGCGGCGATGCCGTACTCGGCGCGGCGGTGCATGTCGAAGGTGCGGATCTGCAGCTCGACGGGCTTGCCGTTGGGTCCGATGACCGTCGTGTGGAGCGACTGGTACATGTTGAACTTCGGCATCGCGATGTAGTCCTTGAACCGGCCGGGGACCGGGTTCCATCGCGCGTGGACGGTGCCGAGGGCGGCGTAGCAGTCGCGGACCGTGTCGACGAGGACACGGATGCCGACCAGGTCGTAGATCTCCGCGAAGTCACGGCCGCGGACGATCATCTTCTGGTAGACGCTGTAGTAGTGCTTGGGCCGGCCGGTGACGGTGGCCTTGATGCGGGCGGCCCGCAGGTCGGCCTGGACCTCGTCGGTCACTATGGCGAGGTACTCGTCCCGCTTGGGGGCGCGCTCGGCGACGAGGCGGACGATCTCGTCGTACATCTTGGGGTAGAGGATCGCGAAGGCGAGGTCCTCCAGCTCCCACTTGATGGTGTTCATGCCCAGGCGGTGGGCGAGCGGCGCGTAGATCTCGAGGGTCTCGCGGGCCTTCTTCTCCTGCTTCTCCCGCTTGAGGTAGCGCATGGTGCGCATGTTGTGCAGGCGGTCGGCGAGCTTGATGACCAGGACGCGGGGGTCCTTGGCCATGGCGACGACCATCTTGCGGACGGTCTCGGCCTGCGCCGCCTCGCCGAACTTGACCTTGTCGAGCTTGGTGACGCCGTCGACGAGGAGCGCGACCTGGTCACCGAAGTCCTTGCGCAGCTGCTCCAGGCCGTACTCGGTGTCCTCCACGGTGTCGTGGAGGAGGCCCGCCATCAGCGTCGCCGGGTCCATGCCCAGCTCGGCGAGGATGGTGGTGACGGCGAGCGGGTGCGTGATGTACGGGTCGCCGCTCTTGCGCTTCTGGCCGCGGTGCCAGCGCTCGGCGACCTGGTAGGCCTGCTCGATCTGGCGGAGCGTCGACGTCTCGATCTTCGGGTCGTTGCCGCGGACTATGCGCAGCAGGGGCTCCAGGACCGGGTTGTACGGCGACGAGCGCTGCACGCCGAGGCGCGCGAGGCGGGCGCGCACGCGGTTGGAGGAGCCGCCGGAGCGGGCGACGGCGGGCGGCGTGGGCTTCGGGGCCGAGACGGGGGCGGCGCCCTGTGCGCGTTGGGGCGCCGTGGGGCCGGATGTGTTCCGCGCGGCCTTGTCGGGGGGCGTGGCTGTGGGCGCCGCGGCCTTGTCGGCCTGCTGGTCGGGCTTCGCGGCGGAGAGTGGCTGGGCCTCGTCTGGCAAGAGCGCTCCTCGTGCGGGTCCGGGTCCCCCGGTCAGGCCCGGAATCCCATGGTACTGACCTCGCGCCGACCGCTCGCCCCCGGACGGGCACGTGACGCCGCGGAGCCGGACACCGGAACCGGACACCGGACACCGGACACCGGACACCGGACAACGCGAAACGGGCACCCGGTGTTCCGGGTACCCGTTCCTGTGCCGTATGCACGCTGGTCAGAGCGTGATCAGCGCCTCCAGCGGAGCGCCGGCCAGGTTCGGCTCCAGGCGGGCGCGGCCGCCCAGGAAGCCGAGCTCCATGAGCACGGCGACGCCCGCGACCTCGGCGCCGGCCCGCCGGATCAGCTCCAGCGAGGCCTCGGCGGTGCCACCGGTGGCGAGGACGTCGTCGATGACCATGACGCGGTCGCCGGGGAGCAGGTCCTCGGCGTGCACCTCGATCTCGGCGGTGCCGTACTCCAGCTCGTACGCCTGCGACAGTGTCGCGCCGGGCAGCTTGCCCGCCTTGCGGACGGGGATGAAGCCCAGCTTCGCGGTGACGGCGACCGGGGCGGCGAGGATGAACCCGCGCGCCTCCAGGCCGACGATCTTCGTCGCCCCGTGCCGTACGCACATCTCGGCCAGCGCCTCGGTCAGGGCGGCGAACGCCTCCGGGTCCGCGAGCAGCGGCGTGATGTCCTTGAACGTCACCCCGGGGATGGGGTGGTCCGCGACGTCCCGGATGCGGCTGAGCAGCAGCTCCTGCGTGGTGACGGTCATCGGCGCTTGCCCCGCCCGCGCGTGGGCTGGCGCCGCTGGCCGACCACCGCACCGGCGGGTGCGGCGTCCTGCGGCTCGTCGTCCTGAGGCTCGGCGGCCTCGGGGGCCGCGGCGTCCGCGGACTCGCCCTTCTGGGCGGCCTGGGCGCGCTTGGCCAGGACGCGCTTCTTCAGCGCCTTCATCTGCGGGTCGCGTTCCTTGAGGTCGGCGACGAGCGGCGTGGCGATGAAGATCGACGAGTACGCACCGGCCGCGAGGCCCACGAACAGCGACAGCGAGATGTCGTTGAGCATGCCCGCGCCGAGGACACCGCCACCGATGAACAGCAGGCCGGCCACCGGCAGCAGCGCCACGACCGTGGTGTTGATGGAGCGGACCAGGGTGCTGTTGAGGCTCCGGTTGGCGATCTCGCTGTACGTCCAGCGGGTCTGCTTGGTGATGTCCCGCGACGCCTCCTTAAGACCGTCGAAGACGACGACGGTGTCGTAGAGGGAGTAACCGAGGATGGTCAGCAGACCGATCACCGTGCCCGGGGTGACCTCGAAGCCCACCAGGGCGTAGATGCCGACGGTGATGGTGAGGTCGTGGATCAGGGCGATCAGTGCGGCGACGGCCATGCGCCACTCGAAGGCGATCGCCAGGTACACCACGACGAGGACCATGAAGACGCCGAGGCCCATCCAGGCCTTGTTGGCGATCTGCTCGCCCCAGCTGGGGCCGACGACATCGACGTTCAGGTCGTTCTTGGCGACCCCGAGCTCGGAGGACAGCTCCGACTTGATCTTGGCGGACTCAGCGGTGGTGACATCGCTGATCTGGATGCGGAGGCCACCGCTGCCGAGTTCCTGGACGATCGGGATGTGGCCGGAGATCTCCTCGGCGGTGCCCCGTGCCTCCTCGGTGGACACCGAGAGCTTGGGCGTGGTGACGACGACGCCGCCCTTGAACTCGATGCCCATGTTGAGGCCCTGCACCATCAGTCCGGCGATGGCCGTGATGGTGATCAGGATGGAGACGCCGTACCAGAGCATCCGCTTGCCGACGAAGTCGTACCCGACCTCACCGCGGTACAGGCGAGCGCCCATGCTGCCGAGTCGTGACATCTCACGCCTCCTTCGGTTCGGTGGTGGCGGAGACGCGCCGCGAGCGGCGCAGCGGGGGCTTGGCTCCGAGCCGCTTGGGGTCGAGGCCCGACCACGGGTGTCCACTGCTGAAGAACTTGGTGCGGGCCATCAGCGTCATCAACGGCTTGGTGAAGAAGAACACCACGACGACGTCCAGGAGGGTCGTCAGACCCAGCGTGAAAGCGAAGCCCTGCACCTTGCCGACGGTCACGATGAACAGCACGGCCGCGGCGAGGAACGACACGAAGTCGGACACCAGGATCGTGCGCCGGGCGCGCGGCCAGCCGCGTTCCACGGCGGGACGCAGCGTGCGGCCCTCGCGGATCTCGTCCCGGACCCGTTCGAAGTACACGATGAACGAGTCCGCGGTGATACCGATGGCCACGATGGCGCCGCAGACGGCCGGCAGGTTCAGCGCGAAGCCGATGGCCGGGCCGAGCAGCGACATCAGCGCGTAGGTGAGGGCCGCCGAGACCAGGAGGCTGAGGAGCGCGATGATCGACAGGCCCCGGTAGTAGACCACCAGGTAGATCACGACCAGGGCGAGACCGATGGCGCCCGCGATCAGACCGGCCTGCAGCTGCTCGCCGCCGAGCGCGGCGGTGACCGTGGTGACGCTCTCCTTCTCGAACGAGAGCGGCAGCGCGCCGTACGACAGGACGTTGGCCAGCTCGGTCGCCGACTGCTGGTCGAAGCTGCCGGAGATCTCGGCGCTTCCGCCACCGATGGCGCTGCTGACGGACGGAGCGGAGACGACCTGCCCGTCCAGCGAGATCGCGAACTGGTTCTGCGGCTGGACCTGGCTCGCCAGCTTGCCCGTGGTCGCCGCGAACTTCTTGGTGCCCGCGTCGGTGAAGCCGAGCTGGACGATCCACCGGCCGCGCTGCGGGTCGAAGACGCCCTGGGCCTCGTCGACGTCCGTTCCGGCGACCTCGGCCGGGCCGAGGATGTACTTGGCGTCGCCCTCGCTGCCGCAGGCGACGGTGGGCTTGGCCGGGTCGGAGTTGCGGGCCGGGTTGGGCACCTGCTTGGTCTTCTTGTCCGGCGTGCAGTCCAGGGCGGTGAACTGCTTCTCGAGCGCGGCGACGGCGGCCGTACCGGAGGCGGAGGGCTGCGGGGCCGGCGTGGTGGCCGGCTTGTCGGTCGCGGTCGGCTTCGGGGTCGGGGCCTTCTTCAGGGAGTCCGTGACGGCACGGCCCTGGGTGGTGGCGCTCGCCTTGGGGCTGGGCGGTGTCGAGGCCTTGCCGCTGGGCGTGGCGCTCGGCGAGCCGCTGGCGGAGGGCTCGGGCAGCGGAGCGCTGCCGGCGACAGCCAGGACGGGGCGGAAGTACAGCTCGGCGGTGGTGCCGACCTGGTTCTCGGCCGCTTCGGAATCAGTCGCCCGGGGGATGTTGACGATGATGTGCCGGTTGCCCTGCTGCTGGACCTCGGACTCCGAGACACCCAGACCATTGACACGGCGCTCGATGATGCCGATCGCGGTCTGCATGTTGGTGTTGTTGATGGAGTCCGGCTTGCCGGGCTGGTTCTCGGCCCTGAGCGTGATGCTCGTACCGCCGGCGAGGTCGATGCCCAGGCGCGGGGTGGTGTCGCCGGACCAGAACATCCCGCCGACCAGGGCACCGATGGCGATCAGGATCACTGCCAGGGCGCGCCCCGGCTTGCCCTGCCCCCCCGTCGCCGGCCCTCGGCCCTTCTTGGGTGCTGCCACCTTCTCGTTTCTCCCTGTCCAACCGCCGCTACGCCGGGTGAGCGTCGGGGCGGCCACGAAGTGGTGTGGGGAATCCCCCGCGTGTGTCGGCACGGAACGGACCGCGTACGCCGGTCGGCGACGCGGTCCGTCTGCACGCCTTACTTCGCGTCGGTGTCGCCGTCGCTCTTCTCGTCGGCCTTGGCGTCCTTGGCCTCGGGAGCGGTGTCGCCCTCGTCGGCCGCGTCCTTCTTGCCCAGGTCGATCTTCGCGTCGCCGTCGGCCACGACGTCCGTCTCGGCCTCGGTGAGCGAGGAGGCGTCGTCCGGCACGACGGGGGTGTCGGTCTTCAGGTCACCGTCACCGTGGACGATGCGGTTGTACTCGTCGTCGTCGAGGACGGCGCCGACGGCGTTCTTGGCGTACACGGCGTGGACGCCCGGAGCGACCTCCAGGAGGACCGTGTCCTCGCCGACCTCCTTGACGGTGGCGTACATCCCCCCGATCGTCCGTACGCCGGTTCCGGGCTGCATCTGGTTGCGCATTTCCACCGCCTGCTGCTGCTTCTTCTTGGCAGAGCGGGTCATCAGGAACATGGCCCCGATGAGGACGATGAACGGCAGGAGAGTCACGATACTCACGGGACGACAAATCCTTCGCACGGTCGCGGGGAGTGCCGCGGCCTGATCTTCGGGGGTGGGTACGCCGACCTGAAGGGTCGGCATCGGCGGAGTCTAGGCGAGTCCGCATCAATGGAACAACGCCCAGCATGGCACCGCGGTTCCTGGCCCGGCGAGTCTCCTCGCCGTCACGCCCCGAAGAGCCCCTGTTGTCCCCTTCCCGGGCCGCCTGCCTGCGGCGGTACGAGGCCGAGATGCGCCCATGCGGCGGGCGTGGCGACCCGCCCGCGCGGCGTGCGGGCCAGCAGGCCCTCCCGTACGAGGAAGGGTTCGGCCACCTCCTCGACCGTCTCGCGCTCCTCCCCCACGGCCACGGCGAGGGTGGACAGGCCGACCGGTCCGCCGCCGAACAGCTTCAGCAGGGCCTCCAGTACCGCCCGGTCCAGCCGGTCCAGGCCTCGGCCGTCCACCTCGTACACCTTGAGCGCGGTGGCGGCGATGTCGCGGGTGATCAGGCCGTCCGCCTTGACCTGGGCGTAGTCGCGGACGCGGCGCAGCAGGCGGTTGGCGATACGGGGTGTGCCGCGGGAACGGCCGGCGATCTCGGCGGCGCCGTCGGCCTCGATCTCGACGTCCAGCAGCTGGGCGGAGCGGTGGATGACGCGCTCCAGCTCGGCCGGGGCGTAGAACTCCATGTGGGCGGTGAAGCCGAACCGGTCGCGCAGCGGAGGCGGCAGGAGGCCGGCGCGGGTGGTGGCGCCGACGAGGGTGAAGGGCGGCAGCTCCAGGGGAATCGCGGTCGCGCCCGGTCCCTTTCCGACGATGACGTCGACCCGGAAGTCCTCCATCGCCATGTAGAGCATCTCCTCGGCGGGCCGGGACATCCGGTGGATCTCGTCGAGGAAGAGGACCTCTCCCTCCTGGAGGGAGGAGAGGATCGCGGCGAGGTCGCCGGCGTGCTGGATGGCGGGGCCGGAGGTGATGCGGATGGGGGCGCCCATCTCCGCGGCGATGATCATGGAGAGGGTGGTCTTGCCGAGGCCCGGGGCGCCGGACAGCAGGACGTGGTCGGCGGTGGCGCCACGGGCCAGGGCGGCCTTGAGCACCAGGTCCAGCTGCTCCCGGACCCTTTCCTGGCCGACGAACTCGTCCAGGGACTTGGGGCGCAGGGCCGCCTCGACAGCCTGGTCCTCACCGTCGGCGGACGCCCCGACGAGCCGGTCGGCGGCGGCGTCGGCGGCGGCCGGCGTGCTGCTGGTGTCGTCGTACCGGTTCACTGCGGATTGCCTCGCGTGGTCATGGCGGCGGAGCCGCGCGGATGGTGGTCTGCCGGCCGGTCCAGCACACCCGGCCGGCGGGCGGACCCCCGGCGCGGGGCACTGGGCGGGGTGGCGGCGTCCACCCGGACGGGCACGGGCTCGTGTGCGGCGGGGCCGCTGCGGGCGTGGACCGACCGGCCCCGCCGGGCGGCCACCCCTCCGCCGACCGTGCCGCCGGTGCCGCCGGTGCGGCAGCGTACGGGCGCGCGGGCCGCGCCCGTACGGGGGCACGGGGCGGGGCGGGGGCACGGGGCGGTGCCGTGCACTGCGGGCGGGTGGGCCACGCCGGGGCGGTGCCCTGCCGCCGGGTCGGCCGGGCCGGGGCGGGGGCACGGGGCGGTGCCGTGCCCTGCCGCCGGGTGGGTCTGGCCGGGGCGGTGCCCTCCAGCCAGGTGCGCCGGGCCGGTGCGGGGGCGCGCGGACGGGGGCGGGGCGCCGTCTCCGAGGCCGGCGCTCCCCCGGACGGGCATGGTCGGCCAGGCCGGATGGGCCTTGCTGGCGGCCGGGGCGCCGGTGCGGTGGCTTACGGGCGGGTTCCCGGAGCCGGTGCGGGGGGCCGGGACGGTGGCGGGGGTGGCGGACTTGGGGGTCATCGGGTGCGGTTCAGGGTCTGGAGGGCGGCCTTGAGGAGCTGCCCGATCTGGGGAGCGGCGCCCGACGCCTCCGCCTGGGGGGTGACGGCGGCCACCGCCTCGTCGGCCTCACGGGTGGCGTACCCCAGGCCGATCAGCGCGGCGTGCAGCTGGTCACGCCAGGAGGCGGTGACCGCCGTACCGACGCCCTGGCGGCCGATGTGGGCGGCGCCCACCGGTTCGCCGAGCCGGTCCTTCAGCTCCAGCAGCAGCTTCTGCGCGCCCTTCTTGCCGATGCCCGGCACCGCCGTCAGCGCCTTCTCGTCGCCGGACGCCACCGCGACGCGCAGCGCGTCCGGGCTGTGCACGGCGAGCATGGCCTGGGCCAGGCGTGGGCCGACGCCGCTGGCGGTCTGGAGCAGCTCGAAGACCTGCCGCTCGTCGTCGTCGGCGAAGCCGTACAGGGTCAGGGAGTCCTCCCGTACGACCAACGACGTGGCCAGCTTGGCTTCCTGACCCACCCTCAGCTCAGAGAGGGTGTTCGGCGTGCACTGGACGGCCATGCCGATGCCGCCGACCTCGATCACGGCGGTGGTCGGGGCGAGCGCGGTGACCGGGCCGGAGACAAAGGCGATCATGCGAGGTGGCCTTTCCTTGCGTGGTGTGCGGCGACCGCCTGCTGGAGGCGGTTCTGGGCGGGGGCCCGCCAGATGTGGCAGATGGCGAGGGCCAGCGCGTCGGCGGCGTCGGCGGGCTTGGGAGGGGCGTCGAGCCGGAGCAGCCGGGTGACCATGGCGCCCACCTGGGCCTTGTCGGCGCGGCCGCTGCCGGTGACGGCGGCCTTCACCTCACTGGGGGTGTGCAGCGCGACGGGGATGCCGCGGCGGGACGCGCAGAGCATGGCGACGGCGCTGGCCTGGGCGGTGCCCATCACCGTACGCACATTGTGCTGGCTGAACACCCGCTCCACCGCCACCCGTTCGGGACGGTGCGCATCCAGCCATTCCTCGATGCCGCGCTCTATCGCCACGAGGCGGTGGCCGATGTCCGCGTCCGCGGGGGTGCGGACGACGCCGACGCCGAGCATCGTCAGCGGTCGTCCGGCGACGCCTTCGACGACGCCGATCCCGCACCGGGTCAGCCCTGGGTCCACCCCGAGAACGCGCACGCCGCCACCCCTCCTTCGCTCATCAGTTTGTGCAGGCTATCGGGTGGCACTGACAACACCGCGGGCCGGCAAGGGGTGTGTCCCCTGCCGGCCCGTCGCGTGTGCGTGGATCAGGCGTCGACCTTCGCCATGACGTCGTCGGAGACGTCGAAGTTGGCGAAGACGTTCTGCACGTCGTCGCTGTCCTCCAGCGCGTCGATCAGCTTGAAGATCTTGCGCGCGCCCTCCTCGTCCAGCTCGACCTGCATGGTCGGGACGAAGTTGGCGTCGGCCGAGTCGTAGTCGATACCGGCCTCCTGGAGGGCGGTGCGGACCGCGACCAGGTCGGTGGCCTCGCTGATGACCTCGAAGTTCTCACCGAGGTCGTTGACCTCCTCGGCGCCCGCGTCCAGGACCGCGCCGAGCACGTCGTCCTCGGTCAGCTCGCCCTTGGGCACGATCACGACACCCTTGCGGTTGAACAGGTACGACACCGAACCCGGGTCGGCCATGGAGCCGCCGTTGCGGGTCATGGCGACGCGTACGTCGGAGGCGGCGCGGTTGCGGTTGTCGGTGAGGCACTCGATGAGCACCGCGACACCGTTCGGGCCGTAACCCTCGTACATGATCGTCTCGTAGTCGGCGCCACCGGCCTCCAGGCCGGCACCGCGCTTGACCGCGGAGTCGATGTTCTTGTTGGGAACCGAGCTCTTCTTGGCCTTCTGGATGGCGTCGTAGAGGGTGGGGTTACCGTCCGGGTCGCCGCCACCGGTGCGGGCCGCGACCTCGATGTTCTTGATCAGCTTCGCGAAGAGCTTGCCGCGCTTGGCATCGATCACGGCCTTCTTGTGCTTCGTCGTAGCCCATTTAGAGTGGCCGGACATCTGCCTGTCTCCTTCGCGTAACCAATTTCTGAACGAACCCCAGAGATCCTACCGGGATCGGGTCAGGCCGCCGTGCGCACCATGTCGACGAACAGGGCGTGCACCCGGTGGTCGCCCGTCAGTTCCGGGTGGAACGACGTGGCAAGGGCGTTGCCCTGCCGTACGGCGACGATGTGGCCGTCGTGCTCGGCGACGACCTCGGCCTGGGCACCGACCGACTCGACCCACGGGGCGCGGATGAAGACGCCCTCGACGGGGCCGCCGTCGATGCCGGCGACCTCGACGGCCGCCTCGAAGGACTCGTTCTGGCGCCCGAAGGCGTTGCGGCGGACGATCATGTCGATGCCGCCGAGCGTCTCCTGGCCCGAGCGCGGGTCGAGGATCTTGTCGGCGAGCATGATCATGCCGGCGCACGTGCCGTAGACGGGCATGCCCGCCTTGATGCGCTCGCGCAGCGGGTCCATGAGGCCGAACAGCTCGGCCAGCTTGGAGATGGTGGTGGACTCGCCACCGGGGATGACCAGGCCGTCGACCTCGGCGAGCTCCTCGGGGCGCCGGACCGGCCTGGCCACGGCGTCCGCCGCGGCCAGGGCGATCAGGTGCTCACGTACATCGCCCTGGAGAGCCAGGACACCGATGAGCGGAGTGGTCATTACCAGCCCCGGTTCGCGTAGCGCTCGGCCTCGGGGAGGGTGTCGCAGTTGATGCCGACCATGGCCTCGCCCAGGTTGCGGGACGCGTCCGCGATGATCTTCGGGTCGTCGTAGAAGGTGGTGGCCTTCACGATGGCGGCGGCACGCTTGGCCGGGTCGCCGGACTTGAAGATGCCGGAGCCGACGAAGACGCCCTCGGCGCCGAGCTGGCGCATCAGCGCGGCGTCGGCCGGGGTGGCCACGCCACCGGCGGAGAACAGCACGACCGGCAGCTTGCCGAGCTCGCTGACCTCCTTGACGAGCTCGTAGGGGGCGCGCAGCTCCTTGGCGGCGGCGTACAGCTCGTTGTTGTCGAAGCCGCGCAGCTTGGCGATCTCGTTCTTGATCTGGCGCAGGTGGCGGACGGCCTCGACGACGTTGCCGGTGCCGGCCTCGCCCTTGGAGCGGATCATGGCCGCGCCCTCGGCTATGCGGCGCAGGGCCTCGCCCAGGTTGGTGGCGCCACACACGAACGGCGTGGTGAAGGCCCACTTGTCGGAGTGGTTGACCTCGTCGGCCGGGGTGAGGACCTCGGACTCGTCGATGTAGTCGACACCGAGGGACTGCAGGACCTGGGCCTCGACGAAGTGACCGATGCGGGACTTGGCCATGACCGGGATGGAGACCGCGTCGATGATCTCCTCGATCATGTTCGGGTCGGACATCCGGGCCACGCCGCCGTCCTTGCGGATGTCGGCCGGGACCCGCTCGAGAGCCATGACGGCGACGGCGCCGGCGTCCTCGGCGATCTTGGCCTGCTCGGCGTTGACCACGTCCATGATCACGCCGCCCTTGAGCTGCTCGGCCATGCCACGCTTGACGCGCGCGGTGCCGGTCTCGGGGGACTGCGGGGTGGTGGTGCTGGACACGGATGGACCTCACTCAAGAAACGGGGCGGTTTCAACTACACCGAGGAAACCCGGGCCACCCAGTCCACATCAAGGGCCAATAGTCACCTGGTGGCTCGTTTTCCCGAGGTCAGCTGCTGCCCGGCCGGTCCGCCAGGGCCGTCGGCGGCTCGTCGTCCATCTCGAACGCCAGCGGGAACGGGGCGTGCCCCGCCAGCCGGAACCAGCGCACCGTACGGTGCCTGCGCAGCGCCCTGGCCGCCCGTACGGCGTCGTTGTGGAACCGGCGGGCCATCGGCACCCTGCGCACCGCCGCCGCGAGCTCTCCGGCCGCCTGCTCGCCGCCCGGGGCCTCCCGTACCGCCTCCACCTGCTCCGGCTCGCCGAACACCGCCCGCAGCGCCTGGCTGAGCTCGCTCTCGGCGACCTCCCGCTGCTCCTCCTCCGCCTGCCGGGCCGCGTGCGCGGCCTCGTACAGCACGATCGACGCCGCCGGGTCGAGCACGCCCGAGGTGGCCAGCTCCTGGGCGACCGAGGCACGGCGCAGCAACTGCGCGTCGAGCGCGGCGCGGGCGGCGTCGATCCGGGCGTGCAGCCGGTCGAGCCGCCCGGCGGTCCAGCTCAGGTACAGCCCGATGGCGACCAGGGCGACGACGATCCAGATGAGGGTTTCGATCACGGGCGCAAAGGCTACCGGGGAGCCGGCGGGTCCCCTTCCCACACCGACCGGTCGTGCGCGAACAGGACGCGTCGCGGCCGGAACTCGGCGATCCGTTCCAGCCAGGGCGGCCACGGCCCGCCCGACCCGGTGCCGCGGGCCATCTCGTCCGAGGCGTACTGCGACGCGAAGTCGTACGCCTGCCCCGCGAGCACGACCGTGCCGCCGTCCCCGGACACGACCAGCGACTGGTGCCCGGCCGTGTGCCCCGGCGTCGGTACGACGTGGATCCCCGGCCACACCTCGGCCTCGCCGTCCAGCTCCTCGTAGCGGGCCCCGGGGAAGTCCACCAGGGCGTCGATCGTGTAGTCGCCCGCGCGGGCGGTGGCCAGTTCCGTGCGCTGTACGAGGACGGGGCGGCCGGCCAGGAGCGGGTTGCCGCCGCAGTGGTCGAAGTGGAGGTGGCAGTTCACCACGAGGTCGATGTCGCCCAGCGCGACGCCCTCGGCGGCCAGCGCCGCCACGAGGCTCTTCCGGTGCGGCCGGTAATGCGCCTCCGCATCCGGATCCCCCTCCCCCACCCCGGTGTCGAAGAGCAGCAGCCCCTCCTCGTGCCGTACGAGATACGCGAGCACCGGCTCCACGCGCGGGTGCTCGGTGCCGGCCTCGGCGGCGGGGCGGACGAAGTGGCCCAGGTCCAATCGGCGAATATCCATGCGGGCCATGCTGACGGTCCGCACCCGGCGTCCGGCAAGGGGCGGGGCCGTGCAGGGTCGTCCCCGCAGAGGATGGCGGCGCCGTAACCGCTCCCGATCCGACGTACCCGAGGCCGCCGGCCTCGTGGGGGTGCCCCCTCTGGGGGAGAGACGAGCCCGGAGGGGCCACGCCCCCCACGCACCGGGGGTAGCCGCCGATCCGGCACCGCCCCCGGCGAACCGGGAAAGGGACACCGCCCCGTTCCGTTGTGCCCACCCGTTCCTCCCCCTAGGACTTCGTCCTGGGGGGACCCCCAGCGGAACGACTGCCCACAACGGGGAGGGGCGGCGGGACTCGGCGAGAACGACCGCCCACGACCGAGCCGGCACCGCCGCGCCTGCGGCCTGCCGGACTGCCCCTCGCACCGTCCCGCCTCAGTCCCGCGCCAGACCCCACCGCGCCCGGAGTCCGAGGCGCTCGTCGGTGGCGACCGACGCCGCGCCGTCCGTGACCGTCTCGTACACCGCCAGGATGTCCGCGCCGACCGTCGACCAGTCGAAGCGCCGCACATGGGCGCTGCCCCGCTCCCGCAGCTCCGCGCGCCGCGCGTCGTCGCCCAGCAGCCTGATCGCCGTCTTGGCGAGGGCGTCCGCGTCCTCGTTGGCGAACAGTTCGCCCGCCGCGCCCTGGTCCAGGACCTGCGCGAACGCGTCCAGGTCGCTGGCGAGCACCGGCGCGCCCGCCGACATGGCCTCGACCAGGATGATGCCGAAGCTCTCGCCGCCCGTGTTGGGCGCCACGTACACGTCGACGCTGCGCAGCAGCCGCGCCTTGTCCTCGTCGCTGACCATGCCGAGGAACTCCACGCGCCGCCGCATGTCGGCCGGCAGTGACGCGACGGCCTCCTCCTCGTCGCCCCGGCCCGCGACCAGCAGCCGGGTGTCCGGGCACGCGGCGAGGATCTTGGGGAGGGCCTTCATCAGCACCGGCAGGCCCTTGCGGGGCTCGTCGATCCGGCCGATGAAGCCCAGCGTGTCGCCCTGCCACTCCGCCTTCGGCTCGGCCTTGGCGAAGAAGTCGACGTCGACGCCGTTGGGGATGACGACCGCGTCGCCGCCCAGATGCTCGACCAGGGTCCGGCGCGCGTACTCGCTGACCGCGATCCGCGCGCTGATCTTCTCCAGCGCGGGCTGGAGGATCGGGTACGCGGCGATCATCGCCCGCGAGCGCGGGTTGGACGTGTGGAAGGTGGCCACGATCGGGCCCTGCGCCGCCCAGCAGGACAGCAGCCCCAGCGACGGCGAGGCCGGCTCGTGGATGTGGATCACGTCGAACGTGCCGTCGTGCAGCCAGCGCCGCACCCGCGCCGCCGACAGGAACCCGAAGTTCAGCCGGGCCACCGAGCCGTTGTACGGCACAGGGACGGCACGCCCCGCCGAGACGACGTACGGCGGCAGCGGCGTCTCGTCGTCGGCCGGGGCCAGCACGGACACCTCGTGGCCCAGCCGGATCAGGTGCTCGGCCAGGTCCCGGATGTGGAACTGGACGCCGCCCGGGACGTCCCAGGAGTACGGGCATACGATGCCGATCCTCACGCCGCCGGCCCCTTCTCGGGATCCAGGTCCGCCAGCCACAGCCGCTGCAGCATGTGCCAGTCCTCCGGGTGCTCGGCGATTCCGGTGGCGAAGGCATCGGCCAGCGCCTGCGTCATGGAGGACGTCTTCTCGTCCCGCGTACCTGTCTCGGGTACGTCGACGGGCGGATGGACCCGCCCCGTCATCGTCGACGCGTCGTCGTACCACAGCGTCACCGGCAGCAGCAGCGCGCCCGTCTGCTGTGCCAGCATCGCCGGCCCGGCCGGCATCCGTGCCGTCTCGCCGAAGAACGTCACCTCGACGCCCGACGCCGACAGGTCCCGGTCGGCGACCAGGCACACCAGCCCGCCTCCGCGCAGCCGCCGCGCCAGCGTCCCGAACGCCGAGCCACCGGTGTGCGGCAGGACCTCCATGCCCAGCGACTCCCGGTACGCCACGAACCGGTCGTACAGCGTCTCCGGCTTCAGCCGCTCGGCGACCGTCGTGAACGGCACGCCCAGCGCCCGGGTGACCCACACGCCCGCCAGGTCCCAGTTGGCCAGGTGCGGCAGCGCCAGGACGACGCCCTTGCCGGCGGCCAGGCCCTCGGTCAGGTAGTGCACGTCCTTGATGTCGACTGCGGCCTTGACGCGCTCCGCGCTCCACGTCGGCAGCCGGAACGACTCCATCCAGTAGCGCATGTACGAGCGCATCCCGGCCCTCGACAGCTCGGCCAGCCGCTCCGGGGAGGCATCCGGCAGCACGCGCGCGAGGTTGGACTCCAGGCGCAGTACGCCCTTGCCGCGCCGCTTCCACGCCGTGTCCGCGATACGGCGGCCGAGCCCGGCCGCCACCGGCTCCGGCAGCTTCTTCACGGCCGTCCAGCCGAGCCCGTACAGCGCGTCGGTCAGCCGCTCACCCACCGCGTTCATGTCGCCTCACTCCCCCTGGTACCGGAACCGCCCACCTCGGGGGGACCCGACGCCGCGTCCGCCTCCGCCGACTCGCGCCGTACCGTCACCACCCGCTGTCCCAGCGTCACCGCACTGCCCACGGCCACCGCCCACAGCGCGATCGGCAGCAGCACCTGGATGCCCGGCACACCGAACCCGTGCAACCCGGCCAGCCCCGCCGCCACCAGCGAGACGACGAGCCGCTCCGCGCGCTCGACGAGCCCGTTCACCGCCACCGGCAGGCCGATCGACTCGCCGCGCGCCTTGGTGTACGACACGACCTGGCCGCTCGCCAGGCAGAAGATGGACACGGCACACAGCACATTGTCGTCGCCCTGGCCCGCGTACCACAGCGCGAAGCCACCGAAGACGGCCCCGTCGGCGACCCGGTCCAGGGTCGAGTCCAGGAAGGCGCCCCAGCGGCTGGAGATGCCGGCCTGACGGGCCATGTTCCCGTCCACCAGGTCGGAGAACACGAACAGCGTGATGACGATCGTGCCCCAGAAGAACTCCCCCCTCGGGAAGAAGACCAGCGCGCCCGCCACCACGCCGGCCGTGCCGATGAGCGTCACGGCGTCGGGGCTGACCCCGCGGCGGAGCAGAAACGCGGCGAACGGTGTGAGAACACGCGTGAAAAACGCACGCGCGTACTTGTTCAGCATGGCCTTCCCGAGGGTCGGTGGGCCGCGCGGCCCCTACGGCCACCGGCTGGCCCATCGTAGCCAGGCAGGGGCACCCCCACCGCCGGGCACCCTGCTCCCGTCGCGGTGTCGGACGTATGGACGCAACCTGGCCTGAGTGGAAAGCTCGAAAGACGACCGCGGGCACCGCCGGAGCTGCCCAAGGAGGCTCCCCCGCGCCCGCGCCCCCCACCTCCACCGTGCACGCACCCCGCGCACTCGCGATCAGGAGGAAGAATCATGGGCGACAAGGCGAACGCACACCCCGGAGCCGCCGGCAGGGCAGTAACGGCCGACCAGCCCTCATCGGTACGGAATGTGGTGCTGGTCGGCCACAGCGGATCCGGCAAGACGACCCTGGTCGAGGCCCTCGCACTGACCGCCGGAGCGGTCAACCGGGCCGGCCGGGTCGAGGAAGGCGGCACGATCTCCGACTACGACGAGATCGAACACCGCCAGCAACGCTCCGTACAGCTCTCCCTCGTCCCGCTCGAATGGGGCGGGTGCAAGATCAACGTCCTCGACACCCCCGGATACGCCGACTTCGTCGGAGAACTGAGGGCCGGTCTGCGCGCCGCGGACGCGGCCCTCTTCGTCGTCTCGGCGGCGCAGGAGGCCGACGCGATCGCCGGGTCCTGCCGCATGGTGTGGGAGGAGTGCGCGGCGGTCGGCATGCCCCGCGCCATCGTCGTCACCCACCTCGACACCGCGCGCGTCGACTTCGACGAGCTGACCCGGGTCCTCGCGCGGATCTTCGGCGGTGACGACCCGGACGCCATCCTGCCGCTCTACGTGCCCGTGCTGGGCCCGCAGGCGCCCGACGGACACGCCCCCGCGACCGGGCTCGTCGGCCTGCTCACGCAGAAGATCTTCGACTACGCGTCCGGTGAACGGAAGGAGAACCCGCCCGACGACGCCCAGCTCCCGCTCATCGAGGAGGCCCGCAACCGCCTCATCGAAGGGATCATCGCGGAGAGCGAGGACGAATCCCTCATGGACCGCTACCTCGGCGGTGAGGAGATCGACCTCAAGACCCTCATCGACGACCTGGAGAAGGCCGTCGCACGCGGCACCTTCCACCCCGTCCTCGCCGCCGCCCCCGCCGCACCCGGTGCGAAGCAGGGCCTGGGCACCGTCGAACTGCTGGAGCTGATCACCCGCGGCTTCCCCACGCCCCTGGAGCGCGAGGCGCCCGCCGTCACCACCCCCGACGGCAAGCCGCGCCCCCGGATCACCTGCGACCCGGACGGGCCGCTGGTCGCCGAGGTCGTCAAGACCTCCTCCGACCCGTACGTCGGCCGGATCTCCCTGGTACGGGTCTTCTCCGGCACGCTGCGCCCCGACGAGACCGTCCACGTCTCCGGCCACGGCCTCGCCGACCGGGGCCACGAGGACCACGACGTCGACGAGCGGATCGGCGCCCTGTCCGCGCCCTTCGGCAAACAGCAGCGGCAGCTGAACCACTGCATCGCCGGCGACCTGGCCTGCGTGGCCAAGCTGTCCCGCGCCGAGACCGGCGACACGCTCTCCGCCAAGGACGACCCGCTCCTGATGGAGCCCTGGGCCATGCCCGACCCCCTCCTGCCGCTCGCCATCCAGGCGCACAGCAAGGCGGACGAGGACAAACTGTCCCAGGGGCTGGCCCGGCTCGTCGCCGAGGACCCCACCATGCGCCTGGAACAGAACCAGGACACCCACCAGGTCGTGCTGTGGTGCCTGGGCGAGGCGCACAAGGACGTCGCCCTGGAGCGGCTGCGCAACCGCTACGGCGTCCAGGTCGACGTCGTCCCGCACAAGGTGTCGCTGCGCGAGACCTTCGGCAGCAGGGCCGCCGGGCGCGGACGGCACGTCAAACAGTCCGGCGGGCACGGGCAGTACGCCATCTGCGAGATCGAGGTGGAGCCGCTGCCGCCCGGCTCCGGCATCGAGTTCGTCGACAAGGTCGTCGGCGGTGCCGTGCCGCGCCAGTTCATCCCGTCCGTCGAGAAGGGCGTACGCGCCCAGGCCGCCAGGGGCGTCGCCGCCGGCCACCCCCTCGTCGACGTACGCGTCACCCTCCTCGACGGCAAGGCCCACTCGGTCGACTCCTCCGACGCGGCCTTCCAGACGGCCGGTGCCCTGGCGCTGCGCGAGGCGGCGGGGGACGCCCGTATCGACCTCCTGGAACCGGTCGCCGAAGTCCAGGTCCTCGTCCCCGACGAGTACGTGGGGCCCGTGATGAGCGACCTGTCCGGCCGGCGCGGACGGGTCGTCGGCACCGAACAGGCGGGCCCGGGACGGACCCTCGTACGGGCCGACGTCCCCGAGATCGAGATCGGACGGTACGCCGTCGACCTCCGCTCCATCTCCCACGGCACGGGCCGGTTCGACCGCTCCTACGCCCGCCACGAGGCGATGCCTCCGCAGGTTGCCGAGAAGATCCGCGAACGCACCGAAAGCTGAGAACCATTGGCCGTGCCGTCCGCCCAACTCGGTTGCGGCGGGCGGCATTCCGCCGTCCCCTGACGCACGGCCGGTGACCCCGATAGGCTGGAGAGCCCTGCTCAGCAGGTGTGCGGGGCAGGGAGGTTGGGAAGGCCGCAGTGCGGGAGACACGCGGCACACGGGGACAGTCGGCACAGGTGGGGGCGGCGAAGTGACGATGGACAGTTTCAGCCCCGGGGCACAGGTCCCGCTCCAGGGCTCGGCCGGACAGACCGTGGCGACGCACGCGCTGGCCTCCGCCGCCTACCGGGAGAACGTCCCGGTGGACGAGATCCTCAAGGCCAACAACGAATGGCACGAGTCGACCGTCACCCCGGGCAAGTTCTCGCTCTTCAAACCCAACCTGGGCGAGGCGTTCTCCCGCGCCGTGCAGGTCCGGATGCTCGGCGGCGCCCGTAAACCGCTCATCCAGTCCTTCGGCACCGAACCCCAGCCGATCGTCGAGCACTGCCTGGCCGCCACCCGCATCCGCAAGCAGCGCGACAAGCTGCTGACCCTGATCACCGTCGTCTTCGGCGTGCTGTTCCTGCCCGGCCTGCTGGTGTGGCTGACCGTCTTCCAGCTGCGCCGCATGCTGGCCGGTGCCTCCGGCAGGCGTTCCGGCGCCCTGGGCACCCTGCTGCTCGTCGGGGTCGGCATCCTCGCCGTGCTGTTCCTCTTCCGGCTGCCGTTCACCGGCCTCCCGGCGCTCTACCTCCGCGCCATGTTCATCGCCCCGGTCATCGGCTGGTTCCTGGCCAAGCGGATCTGCGAATCCACCGCCAAGGACCTGCGCGCCCGCTGGGAGTCCCTCCTCAGCGGCGGTGGCGGCATGGGCCCCAAGATCCCCGAGGCCGTCCCGCACGACCCCAACGAGACCGCCGCCGAGGAGCTGCGCCAGCAGCTGGAGAAGCTCACCCTCGAGCAGCGCTCCAACGTCGTCTTCTACGCCGGCCCCAAGGGCATCCTCGGCATGGGCACCCGCTGGGGCAGCTGGCACCTCGCCGAGGAGCTGATCCCCAAGGACGGCAAGGAGATCCACGCCTTCCGCACCTGGGACGTCATCCGCCCCATCCACGACGAACTCAAGCTGCTGGAACGCGGCACGCTCAAGACCGGCTTCCCCACCCCCTCCGTCACCCACTGGATCGTCACCCCCGTGGCGGAAGGGGCCACGGAGGTCGCCCGTCCCGAGGGCGAGGACATCGTCGCGTACCAGGTCAAGCCGCACGAGATACAGCGCATCTGCAACGAGAACCAGTTCGGCAAGGGCAACCGGCACTACCTGGGCGTGCAGTTCGTCCTCTGGGACGGCCAGCTGGTGCTCACCATGATGGTCACCGTCACGGCCCTCCTGCACACGCTCCGTATCGAGGTCACCGGCCACGCGCTGGGCCCCGTGCACGGCCTCTTCACGACGAAGCCGGAGCCGAAGAAGAAGACCGTCTCCAAGACCGTCCGGTTCTGGGAGACCAAGGAGGTCCTGCTGCCGCTGATAGACAACGACGAGGTGGTACGCCTCGCCGTCCGGGCCCCGCTGACCTGGTTCCCGCCGGTCCTGGACTTCCTCGGCGGCAAACTCGTCCTGCCCGAGCCCTTCGGGCTGCGCCACGCCTGGGCCTCCCAGCCCTGGCGCCACCGCTTCATGGCCGACGACGCCATCCGCGCGGCCACACCCGTCATGCGGGCCGTGCACACCGCGACCATCAAGATGCTCGAAGAGCACGGCGTGGACACGGAGCGCTTCACCAACCGCTCGATGGTCCTCAGCGGCTTCGTCCAGGACCCGATGCCGAAGAAGGCGGACTCGTACGACGCGTGACTAAGCGGCGTGACTAAGCGGTGGGCCACGCCTCGGCCAGCATCCGGCGCGTGTCACCGAGGAGCTGCGGCAGCACCTTGGTGTGGCCGACGACCGGCATGAAGTTGGTGTCGCCGCCCCAGCGCGGCACGATGTGCTGGTGCAGGTGGGCGGCGATCCCGGCGCCGGCGGACGCGCCCTGGTTCATGCCGATGTTGAACCCGTGCGCCCCGGACGCGGCGCGCAGCGCCGTCATCGCCTGCTTGGTCATGACCGCCAGCTCGGCCGTCTCGGCCTCGTCCAGCTCCGTGTAGTCGGCCACGTGCCGGAACGGGACGATCATCAGGTGGCCGCCGTTGTACGGGTACAGGTTGAGGACGGCGTACACCGTCTCGCCCCGGGCGACGATCAGGCCGTCCTCGTCGGACTTGGCCGGGATGGTGCAGAACGGACAGCCGTCATCGGCACCGGGGCCGGTCGGCTTGTTCTCCCCCTGGATGTACGCCATCCGGTGGGGCGTCCACAGGCGCTGGAACGCGTCAGGCGTCCCGACTCCGATCTGCTGCTCCGGCTCAGTCGTCATGCGGGCCAGCATATTCGCTGGCGGTGACACGGGAAGCGTCGAGGGGCGGCCCCCTACCGGGACCGCCCCTCGTCAGCACGTCACACCTGTGCGCGGCGCTCCACCACGTCCACCAGCTTGGCGATGGCGTCCTCGCGCGGGATGCCGTTCTCCTGGGAGCCGTCCCGGTAGCGGAAGGAGACCGTGCCGGCGTTCATGTCGTCGTCACCGACGATGATCATGAACGGGACCTTCTGCTTCTGCTGGTTCCTGATCTTCTTCTGCATCCGGTCCGAGGAGGCGTCCACCTCGACCCGCAGGCCCTTCTTCTTCGCCTCGGCGGCGAACTCCTGCAGGTACGGGACGTGCGCGTCGCCGATCGGGATGCCGACCGCCTGGACCGGGGCCAGCCACGGCGGCATGGCGCCCGCGTAGTGCTCCAGCAGCACGGCGAAGAACCGCTCGATCGAACCGAACAACGCCCGGTGGATCATGACCGGCCGCTGCTTGGTGCCGTCCGGGCCGGTGTACTCGAGGTCGAACCGCTCCGGCAGGTTGAAGTCGAGCTGCACGGTCGACATCTGCCAGGTACGGCCGATGGCGTCCTTGCACTGGACCGAGATCTTCGGGCCGTAGAAGGCCGCGCCGCCCGGGTCGGGGGTCAGCGGGAGACCCTGCTTCTCGGCGACCTGCTGGAGGACGGCGGTGGCCTCCTCCCACACCTCGTCGGAGCCGACGAACTTCTCCGGGTCCTTGGTGGACAGCTCCAGGTAGAAGTCGGTCAGACCGTAGTCACGCAGGAGGTCCAGGACGAAGGTGAGCGTCCGGTCGAGCTCCTCCGCCATCTGCTCCCTGGTGCAGTAGATGTGCGCGTCGTCCTGGGTGAAGCCACGGGCGCGGGTCAGGCCGTGCACGACGCCGGACTTCTCGTACCGGTACACCGTCCCGAACTCGAACAGGCGCAGCGGCAGCTCACGGTAGGACCGGCCCCGCGCGTCGAAGATCAGGTTGTGCATCGGGCAGTTCATGGGCTTGAGGTAGTAGTCCACGCCCTCGTCGAGCTGCATGGGCGGGTACATGCCCTCGGCGTACCAGTCCAGGTGGCCCGACTTCTCGAAGAGCTTGCCCTTGGTGGCGTGCGGCGAGTAGACGAACTCGTAGCCCTCCTCCTCGTGCCGCTTGCGCGAGTAGTCCTCCATGGTCCGGCGGATGATGCCGCCCTTGGGGTGGAAGACCGCGAGGCCGGAGCCGATCTCGTCGGGGATGGAGAAGAGGTCCAGCTCGTTGCCGAGCTTGCGGTGGTCGCGCTTCTCGGCCTCGGCGAGGAAGTCCAGGTGGGCCTTCAGCTCGTCCTTGGACGGCCACGCGGTGCCGTAGATCCGCTGGAGCATCGGGTTCTTCTCGCTGCCGCGCCAGTACGCGGCGGCGTTCCGCATCAGCTTGAACGCCGGGATGTTCCGGGTGGTCGGCAGGTGCGGGCCCCGGCAGAGGTCCTTCCAGCACAGCTCGCCGGTCTTGGCGTCGAGGTTGTCGTAGATGGTCAGCTCGCCGCCGCCCACCTCGACGTTCGCGCCGTCGTCGGTGGACGCGGAGCCCTTGATGCCGATGAGCTCCAGCTTGTACGGCTCGCTCGCCAGCTCCTCGCGGGCGGCCTCGTCGCTCACCACCCGGCGGGAGAAGCGCTGGCCGCGCTTCTGGATCTCCTGCATCTTCTTCTCGATGGCCTTGAGGTCATCGGGGGTGAAGGGACGCTCGACGTCGAAGTCGTAGTAGAAGCCGTCCTTGACCGGCGGGCCGATGCCCAGCTTGGCCTCGGGGAAGAGCTCCTGCACGGCCTGCGCCATGACGTGCGCGGTGGAGTGGCGCAGGATGTTCAGGCCGTCCTCGGAGGAGATCTCGACCGGCTCGACGGTCTCGCCGTCCTTGATCTCGTACGCGAGGTCCTTCAGCTCGCCCGCCACACGGGCGGCCACGATGGTGCGCTCACCGGCGAAGAGGTCGGCGGCCGTAGTGCCCGTCGTCACCACGCGCTCTTCCCGCTCGGAATCGCGTTGGATGATCACACGGACGTCTGACACCGGTCTCTCCTGACTGAAGGGAAGCGCCGCGTTCACATCGCGCACGCAATACCGCATGGTACCGACGTGCCAGGCCCGCTTGCGAAACGGTTTCCCCCGGGCCGGTGCTCAGTCGCCGGGCCCGCACGCCTCCCCGAAGAAGCCCAGGTTCTCGTGGAGCGCCTTCATCAGCCGGTCCCGCTCCGCCTCGTCGACCTGCACCGGTACGACCCCGGAGGCGTCGGTCAGCCGCCGGAAGCCGCCCCGGCTCTCCAGCCGCCCCGCCACCCGGATGGGCAACCCGACCAGGTGCGCGTGCCCGGCCGTGCGGTAGGCGTCCTCGTCCAGCGCCACCCGTACGTGCGGCACCTCCGCCCCGGCCAGCACCCGCAGCCGTACCGTGCCCGCCCCGCGCGGGCCCGACCGGCGCATCCGTACCACCGTCCCGGTGATGCGCACCGGCACCGACGGCTCGTCCTGGAGGTAGCGGGCGCCCGCCTCCCGCAGCGCGGGCAGGTCGCCCGGCGAGAACTCGACCGGCTCGGGCCGGGCCGCGCACCCCTCCGGTACGCCGGCGGCGGGCGCCCACTCCAGGGCGATCCGGGCCCCTTCGGCACCGCGTACGAGGGAGATGAGCGCCTCGGTGAGCTCCCGGCTCACGCCCGCCCCGACGGCCGAGTCGAACGCGTCCGGCCTGCCGGTGGCCCGCTGGTAGTCGACGGCCTCGCGGGCGGCGTACAGCGCGTGGTAGAGGCGGGTGGTGACCGCCCGGCCGGGGTCGACGGGGACGAACGCGGTGAGGCCGCGCCCGCCGTGCGCCGCCCCGACCAGGACGCCCTCCAGCGAGGCCTGCGCCTGCCGCCGGTGCCGGGCGCCGTGGTAGCCGGCCCGGCCGCGCACCGCGAGGGCGCCGGCCAGGAGGACCTGCCGGGCGGCGGAGCGCAGCTGGTCCTGCACGGTCCACGGGACGGTGCCGGACGGGCCCTGGGGGACGTCGCGCCACCATCGGACCTCGTCGCTCGGCACGGTCAGGCCGACGAGTACCTCGCGAGCGGAGGGCGCGGCGCAGCGGGAGAGGGCGGTGAGGGCCTCGCCGAGGAGGTCCTCGCAGTCGGGGAAGGCGCGGCTCTCGGGTACGAGGAGGCTGGTCGCCCCGGCGCCGGGGCCGGGCGGGGTCCAGCGGCTGTAGCGCCCGGGTGTCCCACCGCGCCGCCGCCAGCCGTGCCGGTCCAGCAGGGCGCCGAGGACGAGGGGGTCGATCTGGGCGGGGTCGAGGGGGCCGCCCCGCGCCAGGGGCGGGGTCGTGGGGTGTGGCCGCATGGGCTCGTCGATCGGCCGGTGCATCAGGGTCTTCCTCCCGCCCCGACCCGGGTCATGATCTCGCAGAGCGCCCGGTCGTCGAATATCCGATTGGTGGGGATGCGCACGGTGGTGCGGCGCCTGCCGGTGACCGGGTGGCCCGCGAGGTTGGTCCAGTAGCAGCAGTGCCGCAGGTCGAGACGGTCGTGGCCGGCGCGCAACCACTCCTCCCGGGTCCTGGGCACGATCATCACGACCAGGATCTTGTGCACCGAGACGGGTGTGCGGGCCAGCTTCACCAGGTGGTCGTTGTCGAGCACGAAGGAGAACACGGGTCCGGCCGGGCGCGGTGGGATCTGGTACGTGCACTTGAGCTGCACCTTGATGGTGACTTCGTCGTCCACGGTGTGCCCGGGGGCGCTGTGGCTGACGTGCCAGTCGATGCCGTTGTCGGGAAAGGGCTGCGACAGCGAGCATCCGGCAGCGGCGGCGACCGCGTGCAGGTAGCCCACTTGGAGCGTCTCCATGCAGGCGGTGGTGGCGAGTGCGCCCCGCAGCGGTGCGGTCTGCTGGGGCAGCAGCCCCCCGTGTTCGGGCTGCGCGAGCGCCATGGCTCTTCGTGCCTTCCGGGATGGCTGTCGAGTGGGATCGCGTGGTCGACGGAGCGTCAGTTCGTACGCTCCTCACCTGTGTTGTCACCGCGTTGCGTACGGCGCAAACAGCCCGGGTATCACCGAAACGGGCAGGGGGACCACGCCATCTGCCAGCCATGCGCGAGGAGTTCGGGGATGACGCTCTGGTATGAAGGGCCCCTGGCCGCTTTTGACACGGAAACGACCGGAGTCGACGTCGAGGTGGACCGGATCGTCTCGGCCGCCGTCGTCGTCCAGGACGCGCCCGGCGGGCGGATCCGGGCCACCCGCTGGCTGGTGAATCCGGGTGTGCCGGTGCCGCCGGCCGCCACCGAGGTGCACGGCCTGACGGATGATCACCTTCAGCGCAACGGCCGTTGGCCGTCGCCCGTGATGGAGGAGATAGCGCGGGCGCTCGCCGAGCAGTCGGGGGCGGGCCGGCCGCTGGTGGTGATGAACGCGCCGTTCGACCTGACGCTCCTCGACCGGGAGTTGCGCCGCCACCGTGCCTCGTCGCTGTCCCGGTACATGCAGAACGTCTCGTTGTGCGTGCTGGATCCGCGGGTGCTGGACAAGCATCTGGACCGGTACCGCAAGGGCCGCCGTACGCTGACGGATCTGTGCGCCCAGTACGGGGTGGCGCTGGAGGGCGCGCACGACGCGGCGGCGGACGCGACGGCGGCGCTGGAGGTCGTCCGGGCGGTGGGGCGCCGGTTCGCGGCCCGCCTGGAGCGGCTGTCGCCGGCGGAGCTGCACACCTTGCAGGCGGTGTGGCACGCCGCGCAGGCGCGGGGCCTTCAGGCCTGGTTCGCGCGCAACGGTTCGGAGGAGGCGGTGGATCCGGCGTGGCCGCTGCGGCCGGAGGTGCCGGCGGCAGCCGCGTGACGAAGGTTCCCGGCGCACAAGCCCGGCGTACACCCGGCGTACAAAAAGGCCGACCCGTCGTTGACGGATCGGCCTTTCCCGGTGGGCGATACTGGGTTCGAACCAGTGACCTCTTCGGTGTGAACGAAGCGCTCTCCCACTGAGCTAATCGCCCGGGAACGCACTGAACCATACAGGTCCGGACCCGTTTCGTTCAAACCGTTTGCACGTGCGCGGCCAGCCCCCGGCGCCCCGCTCGCATCATCAGCGCGTGGTTGGCGAGGAAGAGCGGCCGGCCGGGGAGGGCGAGACGGCGCATCAGGGGCCGTTGGACGTCGACCTCCTGTTCGTAGAGGGCACGGGTGCGGCCGCCGTCGGGCGAGCTGAGGGTCCAGCGGGCCCACCCTTCGAGGTCGCCCGCGAGCGCGGTCTCCAGGACGCGCGCGGCGGGATCACGGCGCCGTTCGGTGAGGGTGACGACGATGTCGTACGGGAGGAAGGAGCGGAAGCGGGCGGTGCCGCTGCGCTCGTCGAGCCGGGTCACCTCGCGCACCTGCGGCCACCAGCGGGGATAGTCGTCCGGCCGCTCCAGGACCGTGTAGACGGTGTCCGGCGGGGCGGGCAGATCCCAGACGTCGCGGAAGCGGTAGTGGCACCAGTTCATGGTCGGAGTCTGCGCCGCCGGGCCGTACTCATGCCTCGTCTGAGTACGTACGCTCATGTGGGGCGGTGTGGCCGGGGCCACACTCCGCTCATGAACAATGTGCCGTCACCGGCCGATGAGCTGGTGATTCTGGACCGTGAGCTGGCTCGACTCGACGCCCGCCGCTCGCAGTTGCTCGCCCGCAGGGCGTGGCTGCTGAGCGTCCTGTACGCGCCGGGCGCCGCTTCCCCCCGTCCCGCGTCGCCCGTGTCGACGCCGGCCGTGGAGAGCACGCCGCGCAGTGCGCAGAACGTGCTGCTGGCCCTGGGCGGTGTGCTGTTGGCGGTCGCCGCGGTCGCCTTCACGCTGGTCAGCTGGGGCAGCATGGGCATCGGGGGCCGGGCGGCGGTGCTGGCCGTGGTGACGGCCGGGGCGCTGGCGGCGCCGGTCGTGCTGCTGCGCCGCCGGCTGGTGTCGACGGCGGAGGCGGTGGCGGCGCTGGGCCTGTTGCTGATGGTGCTGGACGCGTACGCCGTGCACCGGGTGGCGTTGCCGGGGGCGGACTCGCTGGGGTACGCGGCGGTCGCGTCGGCGGTGCTGGCGGCGCTGTGGGCGGCGTACGGCGTGGGCGTCGGCGGGCTGCGGGTTCCGCTGCCGGTGGCGGTGGTGGCCGGGCAACTGCCGTTGCCGTTGTGGGCGCTGGCGTCGGACGCGGGCGCGCTGACCATGTGCTGGGCCCTGCTGGCGACGGCGGGTCTCGACGTGGTGGTGGCGCTGCTGGCGCGCCTGGGAGCCGGGGTGCGCGTGGTGGCGTGTGTGTGCGCGTGCGTGACGGGCGGCTGGGCGGTGCTGGTCGCGGCCTGGTTCTCGGTGGTGGGCGGCGGGGCCGAGCCGGCCGGGCTGCTGCTGGTCGCGGCGGGGCTCGCGCTGTACGGGGCGTGGCGTGCGCCGGCCGCGGCGGAGGCGTGGGCGGTGGTGGCCGGGCTGGTGGCGGTCGCCGGTGCGGGCGCCCTGGTGCGGGAGGCGGTGCCGGAGGCGTGGGTGGTGCCGGGATACCTGCTGGTCGCGGTGGCGGTGTGCGCGGTGGCGGTACGCGGCGGGGTGCCGCGCGGGGTGGGGCGTGGCCTCGTGTGGGCGTCGGCGGGCGTGCAGGTGCTGGCGGTGGCGTGGGCGCTGCCGCAGGTGGCGGCCGCGCTGGCGGGTGTCCGGCCGGGTGTTCCATGGGCGGTGGTGGCCGTGCCGGCGACAGTCGCCGGGGTTCTGGTGACGCTGCGATCCGTGCCGGCGCGCTGCGGTGCGCTGGCCCTGGCCTGGGTGGCGGTGATGCCACTGCCGGAGGCCCTGTCGCTGCCGTACGCGGCCGTGGTGGGTGCCCGGCTCGTGCTGACGGGCGGGTTCCTGGCCCTGGCGGTGCGCCCGGCGCCGCTCGCCGTCCGCCTGTCGCCGCAGGTGTCGGCCACGGGCGCCCGCGGGTGGGACGCCCTGCTCCGGCCGGGCACCGCCCCTTCCGCGCCCGGAGGCGCCGGCGACCGCGTGGGACGTGACGCCCAGGAGGTCCTCGGGGACGCCGCCCTGGGCGGGGCGCTGCTGGGCGCGGTGGTCGTCGCCTTCGGCGCGTGGGGCACGGAGGCAGCCGCGGTCACCGTGCTCGGGGTGCTCACCGGGCTCTTCGCGGGCGCTGCGGTCCTCGCCAGGGGTCCGCGCCGGACGGTCGCGGCCTGTGCCGCCACGGTGGCGCTGACCGGGTTCGTGGGCACCGTCGCCACCGCGGTGGAACTGCCGGCGCACCTGACCGGCGTGGCGCTGCTGGCCGTGCCGGTGGGGACGGCGGCGCTCGGGGCGTGGCTGCGGCGCCACCCGGTCGCGGTGCCGGTGGAGCTGACGGGCGCGGCGGCCGGCGCCCTGGCGGTCGGGTTCGCCTCCGCGCGCCCGGCGGTGCTGGCGCTGGTGCTGGCCCTGTGCGGTGTGGTCGCGGCGGCCACGGCGGTACGCCCGGAGCGGCGCCCCGCGGCCGGGTACGCGGCCACGGCGCTGTTCGTCGCGGCGACCTGGGTGCGGCTGGCCGCCTCGGGGGTGTCCACCCCGGAGGCGTACACGCTCCCGGTGACGGTGCCCGCGCTCGTCGTGGGCGTGCTGCGCAGGCGCCGTGACCCGGCGGCGTCGTCGTGGACGGCGTACGGTCCGGGGCTGGCCGCGACGCTGGTGCCGAGCCTGGTGGCGGCGTGGGGCGACACGGACTGGCCCCGGCCGCTGCTGCTGGGGGTGGCCGCGCTGGCGGCGACCCTGGTGGGTGCCCGGCTGCGGTTGCAGGCGCCGCTGCTGCTGGGGGGTACGGTCCTGGCCCTGGTCGCGTTGCACGAGCTGGCGCCCTACGTGGTCCAGGCGGTGGGCGCGCTGCCCCGGTGGCTGCCGCCCGCGCTGGCCGGTCTGCTGCTGCTCGGGATGGGCGCGACGTACGAGCAGCGGCTGCGCGACGCCCGGCGGCTGCGCGAGACGGTGGGCAGGATGCGGTGACGTACGCCGAAGGCCCCGGAGACGAGAAGTCTCCGGGGCCTTCGGTCCGGGTGGTGGGCGATACTGGGTTCGAACCAGTGACCTCTTCGGTGTGAACGAAGCGCTCTCCCACTGAGCTAATCGCCCGGGCGCACCGCAAACATTACCGCATGTCAGCGGGTGCCCCCGACCACGTGCGAGGTCGCCGGTCAGATGTTCCAGGGCATGGCGAAGCCGTACTTCCAGAGGTACACGCCGATCAGCGCCGCCATGATCACCAGGCCGACCGTGGTGAGGATGATGTTGCGCCGCCGGACCTTGGGGTCGAGTGCGCGGTGCGCGGCCTCGGTGACTTTCCGCTTCGTCCAGCGGAGCACCAGCTGTGCCCAGACGAACTCGGTCGCCCAGATCGCCATGCCGCCGAAGATCACGACCCAGCCCGGCCCCGGCAGGACCAGCATGGCGGCGCCGGCGGCCACGACCGCCAGGCCGACGACGAACACGCCGACCTGCCAGCTGACGTGCAGCGTCCTTCGCGCCTTGATGAACTCGGGCGCCCGCGAACCCAGTGGCGGTTCGGCGGTCACCCCTTCCGTCACGTCCCCCGTGGCGGGTGCTGTGGTCACCGATGGGGCGACCTTCCCCCGCTCGTCACTCTCCGCGTTCATAAGGCCCAACCTACCCGACGCGGGCCGGACACCGGAATGGCGGTATAACGTCCGGTTGCACACCGCCATACGAGGTACCTCAAGGGCCACAAAACAGACAGAGGGGTTTACAACGGCACCGTAGGTGGCATGTCGATTTCGCCGACGTGCGAATCCCCGAGCGCACACTGAGCGAAAGGCCCTGGCGCTTATGAACACCACGGTCAGCTGCGAGCTGCACCTGCGCCTCGTTGTATCGAGCGAGTCCTCACTGCCTGTACCGGCGGGCCTGCGGTATGACACGGCCGATCCCTATGCCGTGCACGCCACCTTCCACACCGGAGCCGAGGAGACGGTCGAGTGGGTGTTCGCCCGCGACCTCCTCGCCGAAGGGCTCCACCGCCCCACAGGCACCGGCGACGTCAGAGTCTGGCCGTCCCGCAGCCACGGCCAGGGCGTCGTCTGCATCGCGCTGAGCTCCCCGGAGGGCGAAGCCCTGCTCGAGGCCCCCGCGCGCGCCCTGGAGTCGTTCCTGAAGCGGACCGACGCCGCGGTGCCGCCCGGCACCGAGCATCGTCATTTCGATCTCGACACGGAGCTCTCGCACATCCTGGCCGAAAGCTGAGGCCAGGCCGAGAGCCGCACGGCGCCGTCCGACTCGGGGCGACGGCGCCGCGCGGAGAGCTCGTACGGCCGTGAGCGGCCGGATACGGCGACACCGGCGCCGTCACCGCGCGCACCAGCGCGGTGACGGCGCCGGTGCGTTTCCGGCCGCCCGGCGCCCCGCTCCCCCTACGCCCGCCCCGGTGCCCCGCGCACGGGGCCGCTAGAGTCGGCCCACATCCGGCGGGCGCCCGCCCGCGGCAGGCCAGGGAGCGAATCGTGCTGATCCCCCACGACACCCGGATCGCGCTCGACACCGTCGTCGATCTGATGAACACCGCGCCCGACGGCGGACGGCGTGACGGGCTCAGGGACGTGGCGGCGCTGTACGCCTTCGTACGGAGCCACGACGTCAGCGGCGTCGGTGAGCTCGGGGAGCAGGACCTGCGGGCCGTACGCGACGTAAGAAAACGATTCGCCGAGGTGTTCTCGGCGCCCGACGCGCGTACCGCCGCCGAGCTGATCAACCAGCTGGTGGCCGCCGCGGGCACCACACCCCAGCTCACCGACCACGACGGCTACGACTGGCACGTGCACTACTTCGCGCCGGGCGCGTCGGTCGCCGACCACCTGGCCGCGGACTGCGGCATGGCGCTGGCGTTCATCGTGGTGGCCGGCGAGCAGGAACGGCTGCGCCGCTGCGACGCGCCGGACTGCGGGCGGGCCTTCGTCGACCTGTCCCGCAACCGCTCGCGCCGCTACTGCGACAGCCGTACCTGCGGTAACCGGCTCCATGTGGCGGCGTACCGGGCGCGCCGCAGGGAGGCGGCGGCCGGCTGAGCGGGGCGCCTCAGCGCACGCTCACAGCCGCGTGGCTCACAGCACGAACAGATCGTGCACGGCGGCCATCAGCAGCAGGCAGCCGATCACCGCCAGGAAGATCATCAGCGGCGGCTGGGAGAGCGCGAAGAGGCATCCGCGGCGCTCCTCGATGGCTTCGTCGGTGGCGGGGGACGATTCCCGCGAGGTTTCCAGCATCTCGGTGCCGATCATGGCGCAGTGGAGCGCCCCGTGAACGGCGAACACACATGATCCGCAGGGTAGTTCACCCCATCCCGTGGCCCACGCCCCGGGCGACGGCTCAGATGCCGTGCTTCTTCAGGATGGCCTCGATGTCGCTGAAGTCGTCGGCGGGCCTGCCCTTGGGGCGGTCGCCGGCGCCGAGCGAGGGCGCGGAAGCGGTGGGCTCGACCGCCCGAGGCTCCTGATGCCCCTGACGCGCCTGACTCGCCTCCTTGCGGGTGCCACTCCGGCGCCGTTCGACGGCCCGGGTCGTCATGAACAGCACCCAGGCAAGGCCGAGGACGCCGAAACCGGCCCACGCCACCGGGCTGAACGCGGTCTCGGCCAGCCACTCCACGGCACCGGTCATCACCAGCCCGACCGGCACCAGCGCGTACGCGGCGACGCGGGTGGCGGCCAGGAACCTCTTGCGGTACGCGGTGATCGCCGCGATGCCCAGCCCTGCCGCGGACACGGCAGAGCAAATCGTCTCGGCAAGCATCCGGTCCTCCAGGCGTGCGGCAGGGCGATACGTCCCTTCCATCCTGCACCGGGCGGCCACGCGGCTGCCATGGTGCCGACCGATCTCGGGGAGATCTCCGGGACCGTCTCCTCCCCAGGTCCCGGTTGGGGCGCCGGCCGTCCTGCTGAAAGACTGCCCCCATGAACGACTCCACCACCGACCGCACCGCCACACCCGTCGTTCTCGACGTCTGGTGCGAGCTCCAGTGCCCCGACTGCCATGCCGCCCTGGACGACCTGCGCGCGCTGCGCGCCCGGTACGGGGACCGGCTGGAGGTACGGCTGCGGCACTTCCCGCTGGAGAAGCACAAGCACGCCTACGCCGCCGCGCAGGCCGCCGAGGAGGCCATCGCGCAGGGGCAGGGCTGGCCGTACGCGGAGGCGGTGCTGGCCAGGACCGAGGAGCTGGCGGCCGAGGGCGAACCGCTGCTCATCGGCACGGCACGCGAACTGGGCCTGGACGCCGAGGAGTTCGACACGGCACTGATCGACGGCCGGCACCTGCTGATCGTGGACGCCGACCAGGCGGAGGGCAAGGCGATCGGCGTCACCGGCACCCCGACGTACGTGATCGGCGGCGAGCGCCTGGACGGCGGCAAGAGCCAGAAGGGGCTGCGCGAGCGCATCGAGGAGATCGCCGACCGTCTCCTGGCCGAGCCGGGCGGCCAGCTCTGAGGACCCGAGGAGCGGCTCAGAGCAGCGGCTTGAAGCCGTGGACGCGGGTCGTCCGGTACCCGAGCGACTCATAGAGCCGGATGGCCGGGGCGTTGCCCACGAAGACGTGCAGCCCGATCCGGCGCTCCCCCGCCTCCAGGGCGATCCGCTCGGCGAGCAGCATCAGGGCCCGCCCGTACCCCTTGCCGCGCTGGTCGTCGGCGACCTCGATGTCGTACACGAACGCGGCGTCCTCGCCGGGGGTCAGCTCCAGGCGCCCGGTCCACAGGTGCCCGACGGCCGCGCCGTCCCGCACGGCCACGCGGAACGCGGCGCCCTCCGTGGCGAGCCCGTCGGGCAGGTACTCACGGCGGCTCGCCTCGGCCCTCGCCCTGGCCTGCTCCTCCGGTACGCCGTGCTCGGCCCAGCTGCGCGCGAAGCGCTCCGCCGACCGGGTCTCCCACTGCCCGTACTCCGCCTCCGTCATGGGCCGGATCCCGACGTGCGGGGGCAGCTCGGGCGGCGGCCCGGTGAGGTCCTTGGCCATGTTGCGGCTGCGTTCGGTGTAGCCGAGGGCGGTCGCCATGCGCAGCGCGACCCTGGCATCGGCCGGTATCGAGACCGAGACCTGGTCGCAGCCCCAGCCGCGCAGCACCTCCTCGGCGGCGAGCGCGGCCACCGTGCCGCGGCCGCGCCGCCGGTCCGGCTCGTCGATGTGGAGCGACCGGATCACTCCTGCCGCCCGCCGCCCGGTCCCGGGCATGGTGCCGAGCTCGACGGCGCCCACGCGGCGGCTGTTCACACAGACGTCGTAGGTGCGCGATCGGGCGCCGTCGGGGGTCTGCTGCAGCGGCCCGGCCGGCCGCAGGGTGGTGGTCATCGCCCCTCTTCTACCCACCCGGCGGCCACGGGCTCACATCTGCGCCGCGCGCTCCGCGAAGATCCGCATGGCCTTGGCGGTGACCGGCCCCGGGGCGCCGGGCAGCTCGCGCCCGTCGACGCGGTGGACCGCCTGGACGTCGCGGAGGGTGGAGGTCAGGAAGATCTCGTCGGCCCGCTGGAGGACGTCCAGCGGCAGGTCGGTCTCCTGGGCGCCGGTCCACTCGACGGTCAGGGCCCTGGTGATGCCCGCGAGGCAGCCGGAGGCGAGCGGCGGGGTGTGCAGCTGCCCGTCCAGAACGACGAAGACGTTCGAGCCGGTGCCCTCGCAGAGCTGTCCGATCGTGTTGGCGAACAGCGCCTCGCTCGCGCCCTGCTCGTGCGCCCTGGCGAGGGCGACGACGTTCTCGGCGTACGAGGTGGTCTTCAGGCCCGCCAGGGCGCTGCGTTCGTTGCGGGTCCAGGGGACGGTGATCACGGCGGTGGTGTCGGGGCGGTGCCTGGTCTCGCCGAGGGCGACGACGAGGGTGGGGCCGGCGTCGCCGCGGTCGGAGCCCAGTGGGGAGAGACCTCCGGTGTACGTGATGCGCAGCCTGCCCAGCGGCATGGGGTTGGCCTCCAGCACGGCGGCGCAGGCGCGGCGTACCTCGTCGAGGTCCGGGTCCGGCAGGCCGAGGCCCCGCGCGGACCGGGTGAGCCGGTCGAGGTGGAGGTCCAGCGCGAAGGGCCGGCCGTCCACGGCCTTGAGCGTCTCGAAGACGCCGTCGCCCACGGTCAGGCCGTGATCCAGTACGGAGACCCTGGCGGCTTCCGCGTCGTGCAGCCCGCCGTCGACCCACAGCTTCATTTCCCGATGGTCCTTCCGCTCGCCTCGTACGCTCCCGACGCTACCGCGAGCAGCCGGGATGCCTTCAGTTCCGTCTCGTCCCACTCACGCGCGGGGTCGGAGCCCCAGGTGATGCCGGCGCCGGTGCCGAAACGCAGCACGCCCCCGCCCTCCGTGCGGTCGATCCAGAAGGTGCGTATGCCGACGGCCAGCTCGCCGGTGCGGCGGTCGGCGTCGACCCAGCCGATGCCGCCGCAGTACGGCCCCCGGGGGGCCCTCTCCAGCGCCTCGATGATCCTCAGGGCGCTGGACTTGGGGGCGCCGGTGACCGAGCCGGGCGGGAAGGTGGCGTCGAGGAGGTCCTTCCAGCCCGCCTTGGGCGTCAGCTCACCGCGCACGGTGGAGACCAGGTGCACGAGTCCGGGGTGCGACTCCAGGGCGCACAGCGCGGGAACGGTGACCGATCCCGTGGCGCAGACCCGGCCCAGGTCATTGCGGACGAGGTCGACGATCATCACGTTCTCGGCGCGGTCCTTGTCCAGGAGGTCCTGGGCGGTGCGGCCGGTGCCCTTGATGGGGCCGGACTCGACGGTGAAGCCGTCACGCCGCAGATAGAGCTCGGGGGAGGCGGTGGCGATCTCTACCCCGTGGGCGGGCAGGCGAATCGTTCCGGCATAGGGGGCGGGGTTGCCGCGCGCGAGGAGCGCCGTCAGCGCGTCCACATCGGCGGCGGCCGGGTCCGGCAGGGGCGCGGAGAGCACCCGGCACAGGTTGGCCTGGTAGACCTCGCCGGCCGCGATGTGCTCGCGGATCCTCCGTACGCCGGCGGTGTACGCGTCGCGGTCGAGTGAGGACGTCCAGTCACCGGCGGCGGGCCCGCGCCAGGCTGCGGGGACGGGCTCGGGCACCGGCGCGGGGCGGACGTCACCGAAGCGGGCGCAGGTCAGGCGGCCTTCGAAGTCGGCGGAGACGGCCCAGAAGCCGGAGGAGTCGAGGGCCTCCGGGTCACTGGTGACATCCCGCAGGTCGGTTGCGACGAGGCCGCCGAAGCGGGCCAGAGGAGCGAGGTCGTGCACGGATGCGAGTCTATGGCGCGGGCGGACGGGACGGCGCGGACGTGCTCCGCACCTGGTGCGGAGCGGGGTCGGCGCAGCACGCTGGGCAAACGCGTTTTTGTACTGGCCCGGGAATCCGCTAGAGTTCAACACGTCGCCGGGACGCGGAAGCGAAACGGAAACGACAAGCGGACGTGGCTCAGTTGGTAGAGCATCACCTTGCCAAGGTGAGGGTCGCGAGTTCGAATCTCGTCGTCCGCTCGAAGTGGGGGATCATTCCCGGGCCCCTGCACTCCTGGTGGAGTGGCCGAGAGGCGAGGCAACGGCCTGCAAAGCCGTCTACACGGGTTCAAATCCCGTCTCCACCTCCAAGGACGATTAGCTCAGCGGGAGAGCGCTTCCCTGACACGGAAGAGGTCACTGGTTCAATCCCAGTATCGTCCACTGGATCTTCGGATCCCCCGCGCGATTAGCTCAGCGGGAGAGCGCTTCCCTGACACGGAAGAGGTCACTGGTTCAATCCCAGTATCGCGCACGCAGCCCATCATGATCTTCGGATCATGATCCCCGAGGACGATTAGCTCAGCGGGAGAGCGCTTCCCTGACACGGAAGAGGTCACTGGTTCAATCCCAGTATCGTCCACACGGACCGGAGCCCCGGCCGCATCACGCGGCCGGGGCTCCGCCGTGTCCCCCTCAGGAGGAGAAGAGCATCCGCCCGAAGCTGCGACGGTGACCGTGCCCGTGGTGGCCACCGTGGTGCGGGGCGCCCCAGGCGGGGGCGTGCGGGGCGGGAGCGGCCGGGTAGGCCTGCGGGGCCGGCGGCGCGGGCGGGGCCTGCTGGACCCACTGCGACTCCAGCCGGGTCAAGGCCTCCAGCTCGCCGTAGTCGAGGAAGATCCCCCGGCAGCCGCTGCACTGCTCGATCTGGACGCCGTTGCGGTTGTAGGTGTGCATGGGCGCATGGCACTTGGGACACTGCATGCTCGGCTCAACTCCTCGCCGTACGGATGGTTTCCTCACCCTACGACGGAGCGTCGGCGTCCAACTCAGGCGGGAGTGTCGCAATTCGGGCACAGGCGTCGACGACGCTCACCTCGACGTCGTCCAAGTCCCGGTTCTCGGCGGTGCTCTTGGCGATGGCCAGGGCCGCCGTCTGGACGGTCAGCGCGCGGGCCGGCACGTCGAGCCGGGGCCAGGGGTCCTGGTCGCCGTCGGCGGGTACGGCCGGGCCGCCCGCCGCCCGGTAGGCGCCGAGGAACCGGGCCCACACGTCCGGCGCCAGCAGCCCGGCCGCGTACCAGGCGGCGGGGCGGGCCAGGTCCCAGGCGGGGTCGCCGAGGCCGAGGTCGTCGACGTCGATGAGCAGCCAGGGGCCGGTGGCGGCCGGGTGGCGGACCAGCTGGCCGAGGTGGAGGTCGCCGTGACAGACCGCGCCCGCGCCGGGCCAGGGCGCCTCGCCCGGGTCGGGCGCCTCGTCACGGGCCCAGGCGGGCAGGCGGTGCCATGCGGCGCGTACGGGCGCGGCGGCCGGGTGCGGGCCGGCCGCCGTCATCCGCGCCACCGCCCGTGCCGCCTTGGCGGGGCCGCGCATGGGCGGCAGCGGGCCGGGCAGCTCGGCGGGCGGTACGCGGTGGAGGCGGGCGAGCAGGGCGGCGGCCTCCTCCCACGGGGCGGCGTCCGGCTCGTCGGGGTCGACGGGGCTGCCGTAGGGCCAGGCGGTGACGGGACGACCGTGCAGCTCCGGGGCGTGCAGCTCCGGGGCGGCCGCCGGGAGGGGCGGGAGCAGGATCCCCGCCAGTCGCGGGTGGGCGGCGACGGCCAGGCGGACGCGGTGGGCGGCGGCCTCGGTGTCCGGGGCGTGGGCCTTGGCGACGGCTCCGCCGTGCCGGACGACGGTGCCGTCGGGGCGGTGGGCCAGGACGGTGCCGCCGCCCGCCCCGCAGGCTCGGCAGGCATGGTGGGGCACGGCACGCCGGGCCACGGCGTCGAGCTCCCGTACGAGGGCGTCGGTCTCCTGCTGCACGCCCCGACCTTACGGGTGCGCGGTGCTTGGGCGTGGCCTGGGGCCGTGGGCCAAGGTCGGGGCCCCTCCGGGCTCACCTCCTCGCGGTCGGCGGGGTGCCCACGCACTCTCGTCGCCGTATCTCGCCGCCGATCCGCTGCGGGGGCGACCCTGCACGGCCCCTCCTCGCCGTAGTCGAAACAGCCGCCCGCACCCGGCACACCACGGGCATCTCCACCCGCCTTCCCCCAGACCCACCGGGCCGCAGTCGGCGTACGACCGGGGCGGGGCCGTGCAGGGTCGCCCCCGCAGAGGTCGGCGGCGTCAGAGGAGCTCGCCTTCGGACGTACCCAAGGCCGCCGGCCTCGAGGAGGTGAGCCCGGAGGGGCCACGCCCCCCACCCACCGGCGGGCACCGCGCGCCGGGGGGTTCACCGGGCCGGGACGTCCTCGGCCCGGGGGGCCCGCCCGGCCCGGGACGGACAAAGCGGTGGCCGGCAGCTCCCCAGCTGCCGGCCACCGCTGCCGTCCGCCGCACCCCCGTCCCCACGGGGTTGTTGGCCGGATGTCCCCGACCCGGGCCGCTCTCCCGGGTCCGGGGCGCCGCTCAGCGCCCCAGCATCACGCCCACGGACGACGCCTGTGTGACCACCGCTTCCCAGCCGCCGAAGACGACCACCAGGAGCGCGGCCAGAGGGAGAACCATTGCCGTGGCCACCAGCGGGTGGCGACGGCCCGACGTACGACCCTGCGTGCGGATCATCGTCCGCGTTGCCGTGTCCGCCATGGTTCCTCTCCTGTCGTTTTTGGCAGCGGCGGGCGTCTGACCTCGGGGGACGAGTGCTGCACCCGCCGCTTGACTTCAACATTAGGGACGCGGCGGCCCCGGCACGTCATGCCCGCGTACCGATTGGCGGGCCTCCCGGAGGATGAGCCGCCCGTGGGTGGCGTACTCCCCTGGGTGGAGACGGGGCGCAGGCTGTGAGGGTCTTCCCGGAGGGGCCGGTGGGGTGGGTGACGTCACTCACGTCCGCCCCGGCTCTCCGTACCGCCGGCCCGGGTCGCGGGCCAACGCCCTTTCCGGGGCAGGGCATTGGGACATCACGCGGGTCCGGAGGGCGGATCGGCACTGACAATCGATCGGCCCGCGAGGGCGCGGCCTATGAGCGCGCCGGGGCGCGGGTACGTAAGCTGTGCCACGTCAAACGGACACCGGGTAGCGGGGATGGACATGGCGATGATGCGGCTCCGGCGCGAGGATCCGCGTGTCGTCGGCTCATTCAGGCTTCACCGGCGGCTGGGCGCGGGCGGCATGGGGGTCGTGTACCTCGGGTCGGACCGGCGCGGACAGCGGGTGGCGCTGAAGGTGATCCGGCCGGATCTCGCCGAGGACCAGGAGTTCAGGTCGCGCTTCGCGCGCGAGGTGTCGGCCGCGCGGCGGATCCGCGGCGGGTGTACGGCACGGCTCGTGGCGGCCGATCTGGAGGCGGACCGGCCGTGGTTCGCCACCCAGTACGTGCCGGGTCCCTCCCTGCACGACAAGGTCGCCGAGGAGGGCCCGCTGTCGGCGGCCGACGTGGCCGCGATCGGCGCGGCGCTCTCCGAAGGGCTGGTCGCCGTCCACGAGGCCGGGGTCGTGCACCGGGACCTGAAGCCGTCGAACATCCTCCTCTCCCCCAAGGGCCCGCGCATCATCGACTTCGGGATCGCCTGGGCGACCGGCGCGTCCACGCTCACCCACGTGGGTACGGCGGTGGGCTCGCCCGGCTTCCTCGCGCCCGAGCAGGTGCGGGGCGCGGCGGTGACCCCGGCGACGGACGTGTTCGCGCTGGGGGCGACGCTGGCCTACGCCGCCATGGCGGACTCGCCCTTCGGGCACGGCAGTTCCGAGGTCATGCTCTACCGGGTGGTGCACGAGGAGCCACAGCTGCAGGGCGTGCCGGACGCGCTCGCGCCGCTCGTACGGGCGTGTCTCGCCAAGGACCCGGAGGAACGTCCCAGCACCCTGCAACTGTCCATGCGGCTCAAGGAGATCGCCGCACGGGAGGCGCAGGGACTGTCCGACGGCCGCCCGGCGACGCCGCGCCCGTCCCCCCGGCCCGTGGACGACCGTCCCACGGGTCGGCTGACCGAGCGCTACACGGAGCGCACCACGCGCGGGCACGCCCCGCGCACGCCCGCGCCCGGGGCGCGGGGCGCGCAGGCTCCGCGTGCCTCGTCGCCGCGCAACCCGTCACGGACGGGCGGCGGCAGCCGGACGGGCGGGGGGCGGACGGCGTCCAGGCCCGGCGGTGTGCGCACGGGCGCGGGCGGCGGGCGGCGGCCCGCGAACCCGCGGCTGCTGCGCCAGCGGATCTTCGTCTTCGTGGTCGTGACGCTGATCGTGCTGCTGGGGATCGCGGCGGCGCAGGGCCTCCAGGGCTGACCGCCGGTCAGGACTCCGGGCGTCCGGTGGCCACCGCGTAGAAGGCGACCGCGGCCGCCGCGCCCACGTTGAGCGAGTCCACGCCGTGCGCCATGGGGATGCGTACCCACTCGTCGGCCGCCATCAGGGCCTTGGTGGTGAGGCCCTCGCCCTCCGCGCCCAGCATCAGGGCGACCCGCTCCAGGCGGTGCGGGGCCGCCGTGTCGATGCTCGTGGCCTTCTCGTCGGGCGTCAGGGCGAGCAGCTTGAAGCCCGCCTCCCGTACCGTCTCCAGGCCGCGGGGCCAGGTTTCCAGGCGGGCGTAGGGGACGGAGAAGACGGCGCCCATGGAGACCTTCACCGACCGGCGGTAGAGGGGGTCCGCGCAGTCCGGCGACAGCAGGACCGCGTCCATGCCGAGGGCGGCGGCGCTGCGGAAGATGGCGCCTATGTTGGTGTGGTCGTTCACGCCCTCCATGACGACGACCCGGCGGGCGTCACGGAGCAGTTCGTCCGCCGTGGGCAGCGGCTTGCGCTGCATGGAGGCGAGGGCGCCGCGGTGCACGTGGTAGCCGGTGACGCGTTCGGCGAGGTCCGGCGTCACCGCGTACACGGGCGCCGGGACCTCGTCGATGACGTCGCGCATGACGTCGACCCACTTGGCCGAGAGCAGCATCGAGCGCATCTCGTACCCGGCCTGTTTGGCCCGGCGGATGACCTTCTCGCCCTCGGCGATGAACAGGCCTTCGGCGGGTTCGCGCTTGCGGCGCAGTTCGACGTCGGTCAGGCCCGTGTAGTCGCTCAGGCGCGGGTCGTCGGGATCGTCGATGGTGAGGAGATCGGCCACAGGGTGATACTGCCTTGTCCGGTGTGGGGTGCCAACAGGGGTTACGTGGTGCTCTTGTGCGGGCCCTCGGCGACGACGGGGCCGATGACGATCACGGCGGGCGGGCGTACGTCCTCGGCCCTGACCCGCTCGGCCACCGTGGCGAGCGTCGCGTCCACGCGCCGCTGGGAGGCCGTCGTGCCCTCCTGGATCAGCGCGAGCGGCGTGTCGGGGGCCTTGCCGTGCGCCACGAGTGCCTCGGCGATCGCGCCGATCTTGTCGACGCCCATCAGGATGACCAGCGTGCCGGTCAGCTTGGCGAGGGACGCCCAGTCGACGAGCGAGCGCGGGTCGTCGGGCGCGACATGGCCGCTGACCACGGTGAACTCGTGCGCCACGCCCCGGTGCGTGACCGGGATGCCGGCGGCGCCGGGGACGCTGATGGAGCTGGAGATGCCCGGCACCACCGTGCAGGCGATACCCGCCTCGGCGAGGGCCTGCGCCTCCTCCATGCCCCGGCCGAACACGAACGGGTCACCGCCCTTGAGGCGGACGACGGACTTGCCGGCCTTGGCGTGCTCGATGAGCGCGTTGTTGATGGCCTCCTGCGCCATGAAGCGCCCGTACGGGATCTTCGCCGCGTCGATCACCTCGACGTGCGGCGGCAGCTCGTCGAGGAGGTCGCGGGGCCCGAGCCGGTCCGCGATGACGACGTCCGCCTCGGCGAGCAGGCGGCGGCCGCGCACGGTGATCAGGTCCGGGTCGCCGGGGCCGCCGCCGACCAGGGCGACGAACGGGGTACGGGCGCGGTGGTGCGGCGCCGCGATGGAACCGTCGCGCAGCCCCTCGACGATCGCGTCCCGCACGGCGGCGGAGCGGCGCGGGTCGTGGCCGGTCAGCACGGCGACGGTGACGCCCTCGCTGCGGCCGGTCGCCGGCGTCCAGGCCGTGGCCGCCTCGGCGTCGTCGGAGCGTACGCACCAGGTGCGGGTGCGCTCCGCCTCGGCGGACGCGCGGGCGTTGGCCTCCGGGTCGGTGGAGGCGATCAGGGCGTACCAGGCGTCGGCGAGGTCTCCGTCCTCGTACCGGCGCTTGATCCAGGTGATCTCGCCGGCTTCCGCCATGGCCTCGACGGACGGCGTCGCGGACGGGGAGACCAGGGTGATGTCGGCGCCGGCCGCGATGAGGGCGGGGAGGCGGCGCTGGGCGACCTGGCCGCCGCCGATGACGACGACGCGGCGCCCGGTCAGGCGCAGTCCGACGGGGTAGGCGGGGTGCTCGGCGTTCTCGACCATGGCGGTGCGGCTCCTCGGCGGGGCGGTGGTGCGGTGTGCGGGGCCGCTGCGACGGTGAAGCGGCTGGTGGGGCGGGGGGTGGCG